>NZ_JAKFEF010000034.1:0-116737 GCF_036675785.1 Aromatoleum sp. | reverse complement strand
GCTGATGCACGGCCTGTCGATCGGCGACTCGTTCCGACTGTACGCGCTGCTGACGATCGGCGACGGACTCGTCGCGCAGATCCCCGCGCTGCTGCTGTCCGCCGCCGCGGCGATCATCGTCACACGCATCGGCAACGACGCGCAGGATTTCGAGCAGCAGGTGGGCACACAGATGCTCGCGTCGCCGCAGGTGCTATACAGCGCCGCGGGCCTGATGTTCGTGCTCGCGGTGATCCCGGGCATGCCACTGCTGACTTTCCTGACGTTCGCGGCGGTGCTTGCGTTCGTCGCGTGGCGTGTGAGCCTGTTCGCGAAGAAGCCGGCCGCGCCGGACACCGGGACAATCGAAGCCACGCTCGTCGCCGGCCAGCCGCCCGAGCTCGACTGGCGCAGCCTGCCATTCGTCGAGCCGCTGTCGGTGTCGGTCGGCTACAAGCTCGTCGGCCTGCTCGACGAGGCGCAGGGCGCGCCGCTCGGCAAGCGGCTGCGAGGCATCCGCCAGAGCATCAGCGAGAGCATGGGCCTGCTGCTGCCGCCGATCCCCGCCCGCGACGACCTCGCGCTGAAGCCCGCGCAGTACAGCGTACTGCTGTCCGGCACGCCGATCGCACAGGCCGAGGTGTGCGCGGACCGCCTGATGGCGATCCCGTCGCCGCACGTGTACGGCGAAATCGACGGCATTCCCGGCATCGAGCCGGCGTATGCGATGCCGGTCGTGTGGATTGCGCCGGAGCACAAGGCGCACGCGCTCGGCATGGGCTACCAGGTCGTCGACATCGCGAGCATCGTCGCGACGCACGTCGCGAAGCTCGTGCGCGACAACCTGACCGAGCTGCTGCGCCACGAGGACGTGCCCGCGCTGATCGAACGCCTCGGCGCGCTTGCGCCGAAGCTCGCGGCCGCCCTCGAGAAGGCCTACACACACAGCCAGCTGCTGAAGGTGTTCCGCACGCTGCTCGCCGAGCACGTGTCGCTGAAGGATATCGTGCCGATCGCGACGACGCTCGTCGAGAACGCCGAGAACACGAAGGATCCGATCCTGCTCGCAGCCGAGGTGCGCTGCACGCTGCGCCGCCAGATCGTCGCCGGGATCCTCGGCAACGCACCGGAGATGAAGGCGTTCAACCTCAGCGGCGAGCTCGAGAACATGCTCCTCGGTTCGCTGAACCAGGCACGCCAAGCGGGCAAGATCGCGCTCGACAACTACCCGGTCGACCCGAACCTGCTCGCGCAGCTGCAGACGAACATGCCGCTCGCGCGCGACCAGATGAAGCAGCAGTCGGCCGCGCCGCTGCTTCTCGTGATGCCGCAGATCCGCCCGCTGCTCGCGCGCTACGCGCGTCTCTTCGCACCAGGGCTCGCGGTGCTGTCGTACAACGAGATTCCCGAGCAACGCGAAGTGAGCATCATCGGCTCGCTCGGCTGAGGAACTGAAGAGAAATCGTCGCGGGCGGGGCGAGCGCAAGCCGCCCTGATGATCCGACAAGACGTGTCAGAGGACGGCCGCGTCGGCTCCGCGTCGATCGATCGGCACAGCCGAGTCGTTCGCAGCTTCCGAAGCCGGGACGCCGACGCCCCGCTCAGCCTCTCGCCGCCCCCTCCCCGGCGAGCGCCGCCGACAGCAGCACGACGACGACTTCCGCGACCGCGCGGAACGGTCCCGGCGTCAGCGCACCGGCGATCGACGCGAGTTGCAGCACCTGAGCATCCGACAACTTCTTCGCGCGTCCAGGCGGCACACTCGCCTGCACGATCGTCGCGTCGGCGAGCGCCATCCCCGCCGCGTCGAGCGCGTCCGCGATCGCGGGCAGCGCGTCGTTCAGCGCCGCAAGCGCCGCATCACCCTCGGCCGTGAGCACGAGCCGCACCGCACCGGCCGCGACGACGGCTTGCACCGACATCGCGCCGAGCCGCGGCAGCGCGAGCTCGATGCGTAGCGCAACCGCGCGGGGCCGGCGGTGTGCCTGCGGGTCTTCGTCGTCGGCGACCGGCACGAAGCGCAGCAGCGCGGGCAGTCCTCCCCACGCGAACACCGGCACCGTCCAGCGCTCGACCCCGCCCTGCCCCGCGGCGGCGGGCGACTCGTGGACCGCTTCCGCCGGCGCCGGCAGCAGCAGCGGCGCGGGAACGCCCCCTGTGCGCCCGGCGTCGCGCAGCTTCAGGTACCACGTCGTCGCGAGCGCGGCCGCGTCGGGCAGCAGCCACGAGATCCGCTGCACGACCGTCTGGTCGAGTCGCATCGCCGCAAGCTCGGCCGGAGCGAACGCCGCCCCGCCGACGCGCGTCGCATCGCGCGCCGTCGTCGAGGTGCCGAGAAATTCGAGTTCGAGCCGCGGCGCGGTTGCGAGCACGCGCAAGAGCAGCACATCGCCCGGAACGAAGTCGCGGGCGTGGCGCACGAGGCCCGCGAGGCGCAGTGCGAAGCCGCGCTCGTCCACCGCGAGCACGTCGTCACCAGCGGCGCGCTCGAACGCGAGCCGCAGCGTGTCGCCCTTCTCGGTCAGCGGGCCGCGCCCCTCGTCCGCGCGCGATCGCGCATGCGGCGTCTGGACGACGGCCGGAATCCTGTCGATGCTCATTCAGGCTCCCACGGATGCGACGGCGAGCGGAATGGAAAAAAAGGCCGACCGCGTAAGCGATCGGCCTTCGAGGTCGGTGCGGCAGCAAAGGCTGCGCCGCACGGAATTACTGCATCAGCGACATCACGAGCTGCGACATGCTGCCCGACTGCTTCAGCATCGAGGTGCTGGCCTGCATCAGCATCTGCTTCGTCGTCATGTTCGCGGTCTCGGACGCGTAATCGACATCCATGATCCGGCCCTTCGCGGCGTCCGTGTTGGTGCGGATGTTCGCGAGGTTGTTATAGACGTGGTCGAGGCGGTTGGCGCCCGAACCGAGCTTGGAGCGCATCGTGCCGATCGCGTCGATCGTCGTGCTCGCCAGCGTGATCGCCCCGTTCGCAGCCGCGTCGAGGTCGCCCGCCTTCAGCGCGGTGATCGCGGTGTCGAGCGCGGTCAGCTCGGTCGAGGCGTCGAAGCTGTAGGTTTCGGCAGCAGAGGATCCGATCTGGAACGCGACCGCAGCGGCGAGCTTGCCGCCGGTCAGCAGTGCCTGGCCGCCGAAACTCGTGTTGGTCATGATGTTGGTGATTTCGTTGCCCAGTTCGTTGAACTCGGCTTCCATTGCGGTCTTGTCGGAGGCGCTCGCGGTGCCGTTCGCGGCTTCGGTCGCGAGGTCCTTCATCCGCAGGACCATGTTCGACACTTCGCTCAGCGCCCCTTCGGCGGTCTGCAGCATCGAGATGCCGTTCTGGGTGTTGCGCTGCGCGACCGCCATACCGCGGCTCTGCGCGTTCAGGCGGGTCGCGATCTGCAGACCGGCCGCGTCGTCCATCGCGGAATTGATGCGGAAGCCCGTGCCGAGGCGCGACATCGAGGTGGAGAGGCCCTTCTGCGTGCTGCCGAGCGCGTTCTGGGTCGAGAGGGCGGCGGCGTTGGTGTGCAGGCTAAGCATTTGTACTACTCCTGTAGGTTGGTGCATTGCGGCCGGTTTCGCTGGCCTCAACCGTACAGGGCGGCGCGGATTCGCGCCGACTTAAACGCGTTCGACAAAAATCTTTCGCATCACTCCAGCGGGCGGCCGCCGCCGAGTTCCGCGAGCACCGCTTCGAGCGTCGCCAGCTCATCGTCACCGAGCGGCGCGAACTGGCAGCCGACGTGGAGCTGCTCACCGCCGAGGAAGCTTTTGACCCTGCGCGTGCCGCGCACCTCGAGGTCAGCGACGAAGCTGTGCTCGCCGCGCTCGACGGTCGCGTGCGCGAGCGTCATCCCGGGTGTCAGCAGCGCGAACTCGCCGCGCGGTAGCCAGAAGCTGACACCGCCGAGCGACAGGTCATGGATCGGCGCTTCGTAGGGCTTGCCGCGCGCCGAAAAGCGCACCGTGTCCTGCTGCCCGAGCGGCGCATCGACGCGCACTGTCGCTCGCCGGTTCTCGGGCGGAGCACGCGGCGCGTCGGACTCGGCCGGTGCCGGAGCCGGCCTCGACGGCGCGTTCTCGTCCTCATCGTCACCTAACAGTCTCGACCACCACGAAGCCTTCTTCGGAGACGCTCCTCCGGAATTGCCGTCTTTCATCTTCGACTCTCGCAGAAATGCGGGCCCGCGGGCCGGGCGCGCTCCGGCGGCCGACACCAGCCCGCTTCAGCGGAGCGGAATGTGCCCGACTGACCGCATCGAAGCAAGATCCGACGCAGCTCAGTGAGAACCGAGTCACCTGCGCGTCATTCAGCGCGAAAATGCGCGCGGGCCGCGACGACGATCCCTGATTCCGGGTAGCACGCCTATAATGCGGGGATTTTTTCGACCCGACACGCCGATGTCCGTGACCGCGCCCGAGATGCTCGTGGGAGCCAGTTCCGATTTCCTCAAGCGCTTCTCCCCGTTCAATGGGATGGAGCCGCAGGCGCTCGAATTCCTCGCGGAGCACGCGGTCCTCGCCTTTCACGCGAAAGGCAGCGAAATCCTGACGCCTGAAACGGGCCAGCCGAAGTATTTCCACATCGTCCAGCGCGGCAAGGTGCAGGCGCGCCAGTACGGCCCGGCGAGCGTCACCGACTACACGATGATGACGCTCGGTCCGGGCGAATGCTTCCCGATCGGCGCGCTTTCGGCTCAGCGGCCATCGACGAACGCGTACGTCGCCGTCGAAGACAGCTTCGTCTACCAGTTGCCGGCCGAGGATTTCCTCAGGCTCATGCAGATGAGCCCGGTGTTCCACGTCTTCTGCACGCAGTACATCGCGAGCCTGCTGAACCAGTCGCGCCAGCAGTTGCAAGCGACGTTTTCGCAGCGTGCCGCCGAGCAGCAGACGATGACCACGCCGCTCGGCCAGCTCGTGAAGAAGGCGCCCGTCTTCGTCGCCCCGGAGGGGACGATCCGCTTCGCCTGCGAGCGGATGGCGGAAATGCGCGTCGGCTGCATCGTCGTCGCCGACGCGGAGCAGCGGCCGGTCGGCATCCTGACGCAAAGCGACCTGCTCCCGCGTGTCGTGCTGCCGCAGCTCGATCTGCAGCGGCCGATCGGCGAGGTCATGACGCACGCACCGCACGCGATGCCCGCATCCGCGTCGGCCTACGACGCGGCGCTCGAAATGGCGACCCACGGCGTGCGCCACCTCCTCGTCACGGACAGCGACGGCAAACTCGCCGGCGTCGTCTCCGAGCGCGACCTCTTCACGCTGCAGCGGATCGGCCTGCAGCAGGTCCGCGCGGGCATCGAGGGCGCCGAGGACATCGAGTCGCTGCAGCGCGCGAGCCGCGACATCCGGCAGCTCGCGCTGAACCTCATCGCGCAGGGTGTCGGCGCCGAGCAGCTTACTCTGTTCATTTCCGCGCTCAACGACGCGCTGACGCGGCGCATCATCGAGCTCGCGGTCGCGCACCACGACATCTACGGCATCCGCTACGCATGGCTCGCCTTCGGCTCCGAAGGGCGGCACGAGCAGACGCTGTCGTCCGACCAGGACAACGGCCTGATCTACGAATGCCCGCCGGGGACCGACCAGGACGCGCTGAAGCGGCGGCTCGTCGCGTTCGCGAAGGAAATCAACGACAACCTCGCGGCCTGCGGTTTTCCGCTGTGCAGGGGAAACATCATGGCGAGCAATCCGGACCTGTGCCTGACGCTCGACGAGTGGAAAGGCCGGTTCGGCGACTGGATCCGCGAACCCGATCCTCAGGCCCTGCTCAACGCCACGATCTTCTTCGACTACCGCGTCCTGTGCGGCGACGAGCGCCTCGGCGACCAGTTGCGCGGCTGGCTCAATCGGGCGGTGAAGGGAAATGCGACTTTCCTGCGGATGATGGCCGCCAATGCGCTCGACGTCCCGCCGCCCCTCGGGCGCATCCGCGACTTCGTCGTCGATGACGACGGCACCGTGGACCTGAAGAAATCCGGCGCCCGCCTCTTCGTCGACGTCGCCCGCATCCAGGCGTTGCGAACCGGCATCGCGCCGAGCAGCACCGTCCAGCGGCTGCGGCAGGCCGGCACGAAGCTCGGCATCCAGGCCGAGGAAACCGCGGCGCTGATCGACGGTTTCCACTTCATCCAGCTGTTGCGCCTGCGGGCGCAGCACCTCGACACCGAGCACGACGCCCCGGGCGACAACCGGATCGATCCCGACGCACTCAACGAGCTCGACCGGCGCATCCTGAAGGAAGCATTCCGGCAGGCACGCAAGCTCCAGTTGCGTCTGAAGCTGGACTATCAGCTGTGAGCTGGCTGACGCGGCTCCTCGCGACGCGAAACGACGCCGGCGCGCTCGATCCGGCGCTGCGCGACGCGCTCGCGCGCTGGCAGGCGCTGCCTGCGCCCGGTCCCGGCCTGCAGCATTTCGAATCCCGTTACGTCGTCCTCAACACCGAGGCGAGCGGGTTTGATCCCGACAGCGACCATGTCCTCGCGGTCGGCGCGGTCGCCGTCGACGGGGGCCTGCTGTCTCCTCACGAGAGCTTCTACGCGAAGCTCGACCCCGATCCCGCGACGGCGCTGACGAACCTGCTGACATTCTCCGGAGGCGGCCCGGTCGTCGTCTATAACTCGGGCGTCAACCGCGACATGCTCGAACGCGCGCTCGCCCAGCACCTCGCGGTCGAGCCCGAATGGCTGTGGATCGACCTGTACTGGCTTCTGCCCGCACTCTACGGCGAGCGGATCGCGGGCCCTGCCCGCCTCGCCGACTGGATGAAGACGTTCGGCATCGAGACCTTCCAGCGCCACCACGCGCTCGGCGATGCCTGGGCGATCGCCCAGCTGATGCTCGCCGCACAACCCCGGGCCGTTTCGCTCGGCCTGAATACACCGCGCAGCCTTGCCGAGCTGGAACGCTCGCGCCGCCACTTGAGGCCTCACGGATGAAGTTTTCCCGCAACGCGCTTACCGGCGCGTCCCCCACAACGCGCCGTCTCGCGGTATTTGCCGTCACCCTTTTCATCGCCGTCGTCCCGCCGCTGCACGCATCGGAAAATCTCCAGCGCCCGGACAGCGACGAAATCCGCCTGCTGGAACGCTACGGCACCGCGGCGCAGGACCTGGTCAACCAGGGCATGGACTACCTCGGCATCCGTTACCGCTTCGGCGGCAATTCGCCCGAGACCGGCCTTGACTGCAGCGGCCTCGTGCAAAACGTGTTTCGCAACGCGCTCGGGCTCGATCTCCCGCGCACCGCGCGCGACATGGCACGCCTCGGTGACAAGGTCGGAATGGACGACCTGAAGCCGGGCGACCTCGTGTTCTTCAACACGATGCGTCGCGCGTTCTCGCACGTCGGCATCTACATGGGGGAAGGCCGCTTCCTTCACGCGCCTTCGCGCGGCGGCAAGGTGCGCATCGAGGAAATGGACACCGCGTACTGGACCAAGCGCTTCAACGGCGCCCGCAGATTGCTGCCCGACGCGGAAGCGGCCTTGCCCGCGATGCCGTAACTCGGGCATCCGTCCGGCGTCCCAGCACCGCGGGCCGGGCGGAATCAATCGCGCGAAAGAAAATCCTCGAGGGCCGCCGCGACCTGCTCCGGCTGGTCGTGCTGGATGTTGTGCCCGGCGTCGCGGATCGTGACGACGCGCGCCCCCGCGAAACAGTCCAACCGCCGTTGACACTCGCCCGGAATGCTGTCGAAGCGGTCGTGGATGTAGCCACGATCGGCGATCAGCATCAGCACCGGCGCTTCGATCGCGCGCCAGCACGCCATCGCTTCGTCGAGGCGGTATGGCTTCGCCGATCGCGTCTTGTGCCACGGGTCCGCCGCGATCTCGACCTGTCCGTTGGCGCGCCGGCGAGCGATATGTCCGGCAAGAAAGTCCGCGCGCTCCTGCGTCAGGCGGGGATTCACCTGCATCAGCCGGCGGGCGAACGCGTCGTGGTCGGGATACGCCCGGCTCGCGGCGCCGGCGGCGACCCCGTCGAGCCATTTCCGCAACTGCGCCGGAGCATCGGAAGCATCTGTTTCGGGCAGCCCGAGAAAGTCGAGCAGCGCGACCTGCGATACGCGCTCGGGACGCACCGACGCATAAATGCTCGCGATGTTCGCGCCCATGCTGTGGCCGACGAGCCGCGTCGGGACGCCGGGCGAATAGTGCGCGAGCAGTGCGTCGAGATCCGCGTAATAGTCGGCAAACTGGTACGCCGTCCCGAGCCATTGCGTGGCCCCGTAACCGCGCCAGTCCGGTGCGATGACGTGCCATTCCCGCTCGAGCGCGTCGACGACGAACTGGAATGTCGCCGAGCTATCCATCCAGCCGTGAAAAAAGAACACCGGCGGCGCGTCGGGCTCGCCCCAGTGTCGTACGTTGTAGCGCAGCCCGCGCACTTCGAGCTGCTCGCATCGCGATTCGAGGTACTGTTTCATGCGGCTAATGGTAGCAGCGGCCTCATGGATCGCGGCGCTGCAGCCGCTTCACTTCTTCTGGCACGCACCAAAGCACCCCGCGCAGTCGTCGCGGCTGATCTTGCGCCCCAGCGCCTGCTGCAGCGCGCAGACCGAGCGGCGGCAGCAGACGAGCATCACGCCCTCGCGGCTTGCCGCGTCGCGAAAGCGCTGCATGACGTTGTGTCCGAGGAAGTCGGTGAACAGGATCACGAGCTGGATCCCGGCCGGCAGTGCGGCACCCCGGCGCTGATGTGAACTGTCGCGGCCGCTCACATGTGCGGCGATGCTGATTCCGAAGCCGGCCAGCACATCGGGAATGTTGCCGAGGCGGTCGGCGCCGACGATCAGGGCGTTCATGCAGGTCTCCTTATTGCGAATTATTCGCATCCATGATGAAGCCAATACGAATCGATTGCAACTGCGAATTGCTATCGTTACTATGCTGACATCGACTAACACACCTGAAAGGCATTACGTCATGAAGAAGAGCATTCTTGCCTCCGCCCTGATCGGCCTCGGTCTTTCTGCCCTGCACGTCCATGCCGCCGACAGCGAGTTGAATCTCTACTCGGCGCGCCACTACCAGACGGATGAGGCGCTGTACTCGAACTTCACGAAGCAGACGGGGATAAAGATCAACCGCATCGAGGCGAAGGAAGACGAGCTGCTCGAACGCATCCGCAACGAAGGCGCGAACAGCCCCGCGGACGTCTTCATCACGGTCGACGCGTCGCGTCTCGAGAAAGCCGATGAAATGGGCATTTTCGCGCCGGTGAAATCCAAAGTGCTCGAAGAGCGGATCCCGGCCCACCTGCGCGCCGACGACTGGTACTCCTATTCGACGCGAGCCCGCCTGATCGTCTACAACAAGGACACCGTGAAGCCCGAGCAGGTCCAGACCTACGAAAGCCTCGGGGACCCGGCGCTGAAGGGCAAGGTATGCACGCGCTCGGGCAGCCACCCGTACAACATCTCGCTCGGCGCGGCGATGATCAATCACAACGGCGTCGAAGCCACCGAAAAATGGGCGCGGGACCTCGTCGCGAACTTCGCGCGCGCGCCGAAGGGCGGCGACACCGATCAGATCAAGGCGGTGGCGGCGGGCGAATGTGGCGTCGCGATCGCGAACAGCTACTACCTCGCGCGCCTGATGAATTCGACGAAGGAAGAGGACAAGGCCGTCGTCGCAAAGATCGGCGCGGTGTGGCCGAACCAGAAGACCTGGGGCACGCACATCAACGTGTCGGGCGCCGGCATGCTGAAGAACGCGCCGAACAAGGGCGCCGCGGTCAAGTTCCTCGAGTACCTCGCGTCCGACGACGCGCAGAAGTATTTCGCGAACGGCAACAACGAATGGCCGGTCGTCGAAAGCGTCAAGGTGTCGAACCCGGCGCTCGACAAGCTCGGCGATTTCAAGGCGGACACGCAGCCGATCGGCAGCCTGGCGAAGACCGCCGCCGAAGCCCAGCGCGTGTTCGACCGGGCCGGCTTCCGCTGATCCGCGCGGGCCGCGAACGACAAGCCGCCTTCGGGCGGCTTTTTTTCGTTTCGACGGCGTGCGACGGGTGCGGCAGCGGCAGGAGTACGGGTGAGACGGATTTCGCGCTACGGCCGCCACCCATGCAACGGTGGCGGAATATTGCGGCAGACACGTCGACACCCAGGAAGACCGGCCGCTCCGGCGCGCTGCGACGCGCGCTTATTGTTCAGCCGGCGGCTTCGGCGGACGCTTGCGGAATTTTCGTGTCGGCTTTCGCGGCTGCCCGTCTTCGGCGGGTTTCGCCTGGGCGGGGGCGGGCTTTGGCGCACCGGAAGGTCTCGGCGGACGATCGGCTCGCGGGCCGCGAGGCGGCTTGCGCTGCCCCCCGCCCGGCGCCTGCCCGGTGCGACGCACGACGGGATCCGGGGCGCCGGCACGGTTGCCGGGCGCGAGCGAGATTTCGAGTTCGTTGAGTTCGTCCCACTCGGCGTCGGTGCGCTGACTGTCCGGGATGGCCAGGAGCTCCTGCAGGCGACGACGCGGGGATATCGGTTGCGGGGAATTCATCGCGGCATTATCCCATTGTTCGGGCTTTTCCTGCCATCCGATCTGGCGGCTTAGCGGCCACGCGAAAAGACGCGCGGCGCGGTCGGATTTTTCAATTCGACAAACGACGCGTGACCCGGTGTTCGATCGACCCGGACGCGGCGACGTCGGTGGCGCCGGCCTCCTGCGCCTGCCTGAACGTGTCGCTGTCCATCTGCGCTCCGAAGGCGATGATGTCGACCTGGGGATGCGCCGCGCGCAACTCTCGGATCTGTTCAAACGCCCGGCTGTTGCCGAGGTCGATCACGATGCAATCGGGCACTTCGGTCGACTTCCTCTTCAACATCGTCACACCGACGGCCTTCCAGGCCGACTCGAGTCGCATCCGGGTCATCAGGTCGTGGCACCACAGCAGGATCTTCATGTCAGCTTTCCGATACTTGGATTTCCATCAGTTTAACCCGGCGCCGCCTACACATCGGCCTCTTCGTACGTTCTGCGTCGTCCGCGCACGATCTGGCTGGAAATCACGAACATCGGCAGGAGGCCGACCGCGACGATCGTCAGTGCGGCCGTCGAGGCTTCGGCGAGCCGCTCATCCGAGGCGAGCGTGTGCGCCTGGGTCGCGAGCGTGTCGAAATTGAACGGCCGGATCACGAGCGTCGCCGGCAGCTCCTTCATGACGTCGACGAAAACGAGCAGACCGGCGGTGAGCAGGCTGCCGCGCAAAATCGGCACGTGGACGCGCCGCAAGGTTCCCCAGGTGCCGAGACCGAGGCAGCGCGACGCGTCATCCATGCTCGACGTGATCTTGCCGAGGCTCGAGTCGACGGTGTGCAGCGCGACCGCGAGGAAACGGCTGAGGTACGCATAGACCAGCGCCGCGATGCCGCCGGTCAGGACCAGCCCCGGATTGACGCCGAACGCTTCCTGCCACAACGAAGCGATGTACGCGTCGAGCCGGGTCACGGGAATCAGCACGCCGACCGCGATGACCGACCCCGGCACCGCGTAGCCGAGTCCGACCACGCGATTGAGCGCCGGGGGCAGCCGCGAGCGCGCGAGGCGAGCCGCATACGCGAGGATCACGGCGAGCGCCACCGCCAGCACCGCGGTGACCGACGCGAGCACGAAGCTGTTTCGCGCGAGATCGACAAAGCGCCCGCCGAACTGCGCGTCGCCCTCGCTGAACGCCATGTCGAGCAACAGGCCGGCCGGCAGCAGGAATCCCAGCAGCAGCGGCATGAAGCACGCGAGCGCCGCGACGAGGCCGGCGGCCGGGGACAGCCGGATCCGCACAGGCTCGCGCTGCTGGCGCGACGTGTTGTTGAAACGCGCGCGGCCACGGCTCGCGTGTTCGAGCACGAGCACGATCACGACGAACGCGAGCAGCGCGGCCGACAACTGCGCCGCCGCGATCCGGTCGCCGAGCGAGAACCACGCGCGGTAGATGCCCGTCGTGAAGGTCTGGACGCCGAAATACGCGACGGTGCCGAAGTCGGCGAGCGTCTCCATCAGCGCGAGCGCGCTGCCGGCGACGAGCGCGGGCCGCGCGAGCGGCAGCGAGACCTTGAAGAAGCAGCGCCAGGGGCCGAGTCCGAGGGACCGCCCCGCTTCCAGCATCCCGCCGGCGCGCTCGAGGAAGGCGGTGCGCGCGAGCAGGTAGACGTACGGATAGAGCACGAACATGAACATCGCCGCGGCGCCGCCGACCGTGCGCACGTCCGGAAACCAGTAGTCGCCGGCGCGCCACCCGAATGTCTCCCGCAGCCAGTTCTGCACGGGCCCGACGAACTGGAGGAAATCCGTATAGACATAGGCCATCACGTAGGCCGGGACCGCGAGCGGGAGAACCAGCGCCCACTGGAAGAATCGCCGGCCGGGGAAGTCGAGCATCGTCGTGAGCCACGCGGTCGCGATGCCGATGCTCGACACGCCGAGCCCGACGCCGAGGCAGAGGATCACGGTGTTGCGAATGAACTCCGGCAAGACCGTGTCGGCGAGGTGCTCCCACGTGCCCGACGTACCGCCGACAAAAACGTTCGAGAACACCGAGATCACCGGCATCGCGATCAATACGGCGATCACCAGTGCGCCGAACGTCAACGACGACCCGTCGCGCCCGAGCGGGTGCGTCCCCCCTTTTAGTTTCATCTCACTCCCGGTATTACGTGCCGCCGGACCCCTTCCGCGCGGCAAGGCGTGCAAATTATAATTGATCGCATTTGGATTGCCCGGGTGCAATAATCGGTCTCTCCGAATACGTCCGCACCGACTCGTCATGTCCCTTCTCGAACTCGTCGACATCGATCTCGCATTCGGCAGCAATCGCGTCGTGCGCAAGCTCTCGCTGCGCCTCGAGGACGGCGCGATCGGCTGCCTGCTCGGCCCCTCGGGCTGCGGAAAAACGACGGTCCTGCGCTGCATCGCCGGCTTCGAGCCGGTCGCCGCCGGCGAGATCCGGCTCGACGGCCAGGTCGTAAGCGGCCACGGCCATCATCTGCCGCCGGAGCGGCGCCGGATCGGGATGGTGTTCCAGGATTACGCACTGTTTCCGCACCTGTCGGTCACCGAAAATATCGGCTTCGGCCTGCGCGGGCTGAATGCGACGCAAAGGCGCGAACGCGTTGCCGAACTGCTCCGTATCGTCGGCCTCGCCGACCAGGGCCAAAAGTACCCGCACGAGATGTCGGGCGGCCAGCAGCAGCGCGTCGCCCTCGCCCGCGCGCTCGCACCGCGTCCGCATCTGCTGCTGCTCGACGAGCCGTTCTCGAACCTCGACGTCGAACTGCGCGAGCGCCTGTCGCACGAGGTGCGCGACATCATCAAGGCCACGCGCACGACGGCGATTCTCGTCACGCACGATCAGAACGAAGCGTTCGCGGTCGCCGACGAGATCGGCATCATGAACGAAGGCCGGATCCAGCAATGGGATACGCCGTACAATCTCTACCATCGCCCCGCGAGCCGCTTCGTCGCAGATTTCATCGGACAGGGCGTGTTCCTGCCCGGGCACGTGGTGAACGACGAGCAGGTGGAGGTCGAACTCGGCAGGCTGAACAGCGCGATCCCGGCGGAGTGCGGAATCGGCTGCGGCGCTTGCGGCCGCATATGCAGCGTCGAGGTGCTGCTGCGGCCCGACGACGTCGTCCACGATGACGGGAGCGACCTGAAGGCCGAAGTCGTGCACAAGGCGTTCCGCGGCGCCGACATTCTCTATACGCTGCGGCTCGCGAGCGGTGCGCGCGTGCTGTCCCTGGTGCCGAGCCATCACAACCACGCGATCGGCGAGAAGATCGGAATTCGTCTCGACGTCGACCACGTCGTGACCTTCCACGAGGGCTCGGAAGACGCGGCGCACACGCAGCAGGTCCCGCGGCTCGCGCAACCGGCGCAATGATCCCGTGGCTCGACGGGCCGGCATTTCCGCCGGTCGAAAGCGCGCTGAGCGAGCCTAACGGCCTCCTTGCGGTCGGCGGCAACCTGTCTCCCGACTGGCTGCTCGCCGCGTACCGGCGCGGCATCTTCCCGTGGTATAGCGCCGACCAGCCGATCTTGTGGTGGAGCCCGGACCCGCGCCTCGTGCTGTGTCCGCCGAAGATGCGGATCAGCCGTTCCCTGCGCAGGACGCTCCGCCAGGGCCGCTTTGAAGTCCGCTTCGACACCGCTTTCCGCGCCGTCGTCGCGAGCTGCGCCGCGCCTCGCGGGACGGACCCCGGCACCTGGATCACCGCCGAAATGCAGGAGGCCTACCAGCGCCTGCACGAACTCGGATATGCGCACAGTGTCGAATCCTGGGCCGGCGACGAGCTGGTCGGGGGGCTGTACGGAATCGCCCTCGGTCGGGCATTCTTCGGTGAATCGATGTTCAGCCGCCGACCGGACGCATCGAAGGTCGCGTTGGCGCACCTCGCCAATCACCTGAAGCAGCAGGATTTCGCGGTGATCGACTGCCAGATGACGACTCCGCACCTGCTCTCGCTCGGCGCGGAGGAAATGAGCCGGCGCGAATTTTGCGCCGGCCTCGCCTCATGGACACGGGAAGACCGGCCGCCGCAGCGCTGGACACAGCCCAGTGGGCCGGAGGTCTTTTGAAATAAATGATGACGGACCGGCCATGCAAAAGGACTATCCCTACGCGCTGATCCAGTTTTACGCCACCGCGCCTTACGCCTGTTCGTACCTGCCGGACCGGGTCGCCCGGTCACAGGTCGCCACGCCCGGCCACCTGATCGACACCCCGGTCTACAGCGAGCTCGTCCGCAATGGTTTCCGCCGCAGCGGGATGTTCACCTACCGCCCGTACTGCGACCATTGTCGCGCCTGCGTGCCGGTGCGCGTTCCGGTCAATCGTTTCGAAGAGGACCGCAGCCAGCGACGCGCGTTGAACCAGCATCGCGACTTGCGCGCGAGCGAGCAGGAACTCGCGTACTCGGAAGAGCACTACGCGCTCTACCAGCGCTACCAGATGGCGCGCCACGCCGGCGGCGGCATGGATCAGGACAACCGCGAGCAGTATGCGCACTTCCTATTGCAGAGCCATGTCGACACCCGCCTCGTCGAATTCCGCGAGGACGGCGTGCTGCGCATGGTCAGCGTGATCGACCGCCTCACCGACGGGCTTTCGAGTGTCTACACCTTCTACGATCCCGACGCCGAACGCGCAAGCTTCGGCACCTACGGCATCCTGTGGCAGATCGAAGTTTGCCGGCGCATGCAGTTGCCCTACCTCTACCTCGGATACTGGATCAAGGAAAGCCGCAAGATGGCCTACAAGGTGCGCTTCCACCCGCTCGAAGGGCGGGTGCGCGGGGAATGGCGCGAGCTCGACCCGCTGAAGGACCGGGCATCGGAGTAACACGCCCGATTTGCCGGCTCGGCGAGAGGCTCCGGACGCCGGAACCGTGAAAACCCCGACGCGTCCCAGGTATTGAAGCGGTAAAATCCGGCGATGCTCTACGAAACCATCCGCCCGCTGCTGTTTTCGCTCGACCCGGAAACCGCCCACGAATTCTCCCTCGCGTCCCTCCACGTCCTCGGCCGTTTCCTTCCCGCCGGAAAACCCGCGGAGGCGGATCCGGTGCAACTCATGGGGCTCACGTTTCCGAATCGCATCGGCCTGGCCGCCGGCCTCGACAAGAACGGCGAAGCGATCGACGGACTCGCCCGCTTCGGCTTCGGCTTCATCGAGATCGGCACCGTCACGCCGCGTCCGCAGCCGGGCAATCCGCGCCCGCGGATGTTCCGCCTGCCCGAAGTGCGGGGCATCATCAACCGCATGGGCTTCAACAACCACGGCGTCGATGCGCTGGTTGCGAACGTGAAGGCGGCGAAATACCGCGGCATTCTCGGCATCAACATTGGCAAGAATTTCGATACGCCGATCGAGCGCGCCGCCGACGACTATCTCGCGTGCCTCGACAAGGTCTATCCGCTCGCGAGCTACGTCACGGTCAATATCTCCTCGCCGAACACGAAGAACTTGCGGCAACTGCAGGGCGAATCGGAGCTCGGCGACTTCCTCGGCCGGCTGAAGGCGCGTCAGCAGCAACTCGCGGACACGCACGGACGCTACGTGCCGCTGACGCTCAAAATCGCTCCCGACCTCGAACCGGAACAGGTGACGAACATCGCCGACACGCTTCGCCGCCATCGCATCGACGGCGTCATCGCGACGAACACGACGATCTCCCGCGAAAAGGTGCAGGGCATCCGTTACGCGGAACAACAGGGCGGGCTTTCCGGCGCGCCGGTGTTCGCGGCCTCGACCGCGGTCGTTACGCAACTCGCGCAGGCGCTCGCCGGCGAACTGCCGATCATCGCCGCCGGCGGAGTGCTCGACGGACGCGCGGCGAGAGCGAAGCTCGACGCGGGGGCCGGACTCGTGCAGGTCTATAGCGGACTCATCTACCGCGGCCCCGGACTGGTCGGGGAATGCGTCCGCGCGACGGCGGGTCACGGATATTCCGGTGCGGCAAGTCCGTCGGGCCCGGCCCGGACCGCCTGAAAGCCCCGGTCGTTCCGATCGGGAATAAGCCTATAACCGTTCCAGGGTTGAGCAACGGCGTCGCCGCGCGCGATAATCCCGCGATTCCCTCCGGTCGTGATCATGAGCAGTTACATATTCGTCGTCATCGGCGCAGTTCTGGTCAACAACGTCGTATTCGTCCGTATCCTCGGACTGTGCCCGTTCATGGGCGTGTCGAAGAAGCTCGAGACTGCGATCGGCATGGGCGCCGCGACGACCTTCGTGCTCACGCTCGCATCCGGCACCAGCTACCTGATCGACCACTACCTGCTGCAGCCGAACGATCTCGCGTATCTGCGCACGCTGTCGTTCATCGTCGTCATCGCGGCGATCGTGCAGCTCACCGAACTTGTCATCCAGAAGACGAGCCCGCTGCTGCACCAGGTGCTCGGCATCTACCTGCCGCTGATCACAACGAACTGCGCGGTGCTCGGCGTGCCGCTGCTGAACGTCGCCCTCGACCACAACCTGCTCGAGTCGCTGCTGTTCGGTTTCGGCTCGTCGATCGGCTTCACGCTCGCGCTGATTCTGTTCGCGGGCATCCGCGAGCGACTCGACGGCGCCGACGTCCCGGCGCCGTTCAAGGGCACCGCGATCGCGATGATCACCGCCGGATTCATGAGCCTCGCGTTCATGGGGTTCGCCGGCCTCGACCGGTTCCAGTAATTGCCGTCCCGCCTTCCGATTCCTGACATGGCACAAGGCACGAACGCGGCGCTTCGCCTACGCTGCCGCGTCCCGCAACCGGACATCCCACCATGTTGACCGCCCTCCTCGTCATGACCGGCATCGCCGTCGCGCTCGGCGCGGCACTCGGCTATGCCTCGATCCGCTTCAAGGTCGAAGGCGACCCGCTGGTCGAGAAGATCGACGCAATCCTGCCACAGACGCAATGCGGCCAGTGCGGCTACCCGGGCTGCAAACCCTACGCGCAGGCGATCTCGAACGGCGAGGCCGACATCAATCAGTGCCCGCCGGGCGGCGAGGAAGGCATTCGCAAGCTCGCGGACCTGCTCGGTCGCGAGTTCAAGCCGCTGTCCGAAGAGCACGGTGCGGAAAAAGCGAAGTCGGTGGCGGCCATCAACGAGCAGAGCTGCATCGGCTGCACGCTGTGCATCCAGGCCTGTCCCGTCGACGCCATCGTCGGCGCGGCCAAGCAGATGCACACCGTCGTCACGCCGCTATGCACCGGCTGCGAGCTCTGCGTCGCGCCATGTCCGGTGGATTGCATCACGATGGTCCCGCTCGCGGAAACCATCGAAACCTGGAAATGGAAATACCCGGTGCACGAACTGAGGTCCGCGGCATGATTGCCCGCCTGTTCAATTTCCGCGGCGGGGTGAAGCCGGAATCACACAAGAACGAGTCGTCGACGACGCCGATCGCGCCCGTCGTGCTGCCGCCGCGGCTCGTCATCCCATTGCGCCAGGGCGCCCGCTCCGCGGCGCGCTGCGTCGTCGAAGTCGGGCAGAAAGTGCGCAAGGGCGAGCGCATCGGCGAAGGCGAAGGCTTTCTGGGCACCGCAGTGCACGCCTCGACGTCGGGCACCATCATCGAGATCGCGCCGTACCCGATGGCGCACGCTTCCAGCCTCGACACGCTTTCGGTCGTCATCGAACCGGACGGCGCGGACGAGTGGATCGAGCACGGCCCGTTCGACCTCCGCTCGGTTCCCCGCGACGCGGTCCTGAAGTATCTACGCGACCAGGGCATCGTCGGGTTGGGGGGCGCGACCTTCCCGACGCACATCAAGCTCGGCAATGGCCGCGACATCGACACACTCGTCGTCAACGGCGCCGAATGCGAGCCCTGGATCACCTGCGACGACCGGCTGATGCGCGAGCGCGCGGCGGAAATCCTGTCCGGGGTGACGATCCTGCGCGAGCTGATCGGCGCCGCCCGCGTTCTCGTGGGCATCGAGGACAACAAGCCCGAAGCGATCGCCGCGATGCGCGAGAGCGCCGCGGCACTGTCCGAACCGATCGAGATCGTCCCCGTGCCGACGCTCTACCCGGCCGGTGGCGAAAAACAGCTGATCCGGGTGCTGACCGGCATCGAGATCGCGCACGGCAAACTCGGCACCGAATTCGGCGTGCAATGTTTCAACGTCGGCACCGCCTACGCGGTCCACCGCGCGATCCGGCACGGCGAACCGCTGATCTCCCGCGTCGTCACGCTGACGGGCAACGTCGAGCACCCCGGCAACCACGAAGTCCTGATCGGCACGCCGGTCGAATCGCTTCTACCGCTCGCCCGCCCGAAATCGGGCACGGACCGCTACCTGACGGGCGGGCCGATGATGGGTATCGCGCTCGGCAACCTGTCCGTGCCGACGACCAAAGGCAGCAACTGCGTCATCGCGGCGTCGCGGGCGCTGTTCCCGCCGCCGCCGCCGGAACTCCCGTGTATCCGTTGCGGCAGTTGCGCGCGCGCCTGCCCGGCGAGTCTGCAGCCCTTCGAGCTGTATTGGTTTTCGCGCGCGAAGAACTTCGGCAAGGCGCAGGAATATCACCTCTTCGACTGCATCGAATGCGGCTGCTGCGCCTTCGTCTGCCCGTCGCATATCCCGCTCGTCGATTACTTCCGTTTCTCGAAGAGCGAGATCTGGGCGCGCGAGCGTGAAGTGACGGCCGCCGACCAGGCGCGCGACCGCTTCGAGTTCCGCAACTTCCGCCAGGAGCGGGAAAAGGACGAAAAGGCGGCGAAGCTCGCGGCCAAGGCCGCCGAAACGCGGGCAAAGCTGTCCGACACGGCGGGAGGCGACGCCGTCGCGGATGAAGATCCGAAAAAGGCATTGATCGCCGCGGCCCTCGCGCGCGCGAAACAGCAGAAGGCCGCCGTGGCACAGGCGACCGCCGAGGCGCCCGGGGGCGACGCGCCCGCGACGACCGACGCGTCGCGCGAAAAGGCGAAACTCGAAGGCAGCGACGCGACATCCTGACATGATCCATTCCCCCTACATCCGCAAGCCGGCGAGCGTTCAGAGCGTCATGCTCGCCGTGCTGCTCGCCCTGCTTCCCGGCATTGCCGCCTACGTCTGGCAGGTCGCCGCAGTCGTCGTTGTCAATCTGCTGATCGCGACCGTCACCGCGCTCGCGGCCGAAGCGATGATGCTCGCGGCGCGCAAGCGGCCGATCGCGCCGGCGCTGTCGGACCTGTCCGCCGTCGTCACCGCGTGGCTCGTCGTGCTGTGCTTTCCGCCGATCCTGCCGTGGTGGGTCACCGTGCTTGGCGTGCTGATCGCGATCGTCGCGGTCAAGCATCTCTATGGCGGCCTCGGCCAGAATCCGTTCAATCCGGCGATGGTCGCGTACTGCGCGATGATCGTCGCGTTTCCGTCGCTGATGTCCCAATGGCCGCCGGCCGGGCAGCTCGACTTCCAGACGCAGCTCGACCTCGTCCTCGGCAGCGCGCGGCAGCTCGATGCGATCACCGGCGCGACCGCGCTGGATGCGCTGCGCACCGGCCTGCGCGGCGGGGGGGCGAGCGTCGAAACCGTGCTGCTGCAGCCCGACGCCTTCGGCGTGTTGGGCGGGCGCGGGTGGGAGTGGCTGCCGCTCGGCTACCTCGCGGGCGGCCTGTATCTGCTCGCGCGGCGCATCGTCACCTGGCACATGCCGGTCGCGTTCCTCGCGGCGCTGGCGCTGATCTCCGCGGTGTTCTGGCTCGCTAACCCGGCACAGTTCGCGCCGCCGTGGTTTCACCTCGCGACCGGCGGTGCGATGCTCGCCGCCTTCTTCATCGTCACCGATCCGATTTCGGGGGCGACGACGCCGCGCGGCAAGCTGATCTTCGCGGCCGGCATCGCGGTGATCGCCTACCTCATCCGCGTGTTCGGGGCATTTCCCGAAGGGATCGCGTTCGCGGTGCTGCTGATGAACATCTGCGTACCGGTGATCGACATGAAGACCCAGCCGCCGGTGTTCGGCCATCGTGGAGGACGTCCGTGACGAGCGCCCGCTACAGCGCCGCGCGCACTTCGCTGCGCACGGCCGGAATCATGGTGGTTTTCACGATCGCGTTCACCGCGCTGATGTCGCAGACCTACCGCATGACCCGCCCGCAGATCGAAGCATCGGCCCAGGACGAGAAAATGCGGCTGATCAACGACGTGCTCCCGCCCGGCACTTACGACAACGTGCTGCTCGACGACTTCGTCGCCGTCGGCCCGATCCCGCAACTCGGCCTCGACCAGGGCGCTCGCATCTATCGCGCCCGCCTCGCCGACGCCCCAGTGGCGCTGGTGCTGGAAGCGGCCGCGCCCGACGGCTATGCCGGAAAGATCCAGCTCGTGATCGCGGTGAACGCAGACGGGCGCCTCGGCGGCGTGCGCGTGACCGGCCACAAGGAAACGCCGGGACTCGGCGACTACATCGATCCGAAGAAGGACCGCAACAAGAGTCAGCCCTGGATCGACCAGTTCACCGGCGTTTCGCTCGCCGACGTGGGGCCGGCACAATGGAAGGTCAAGCGCGACAGCGGCCTATTCGGTTACCGCGTCGGCGCGACGATCAGCGCGCGGGCAGTGACGAACGCTACGGGCCGTGCCCTCGAGTACGCAACGGCGAACCGCGACGCGTTGTTCGGTGCGCCGAACGGCGGCCGGATCTGACGGAAGAACCAGCAGATGAATCTCCGGACCTTTCGCGAGACCGCCTGGAACGGCCTCTGGAAGCAGAACACGGGCCTCGTGCAGCTGCTCGGCCTGTGCCCGATCCTAGCGGTCAGCACCAGCGTGGTCAATGCCGTGAGCCTCGGCCTTGCCACCGTCGTCGTCATGGCGGTGTCGAGCTTCGCGGTCGCGTCGTTGCGCAACTTCATTCCGTACGAAATCCGCATTCCGGTGTTCGTCCTGATCATCGCCGCGCTGACGACCGTCGTGGACCTCGCGTTCAACGCGTATCTCCACGACCTCTACCTCGTGCTCGGGATCTTCATTCCGCTGATCGTCACGAACTGCATCGTGCTCGCGCGCGTCGAGGCCTACGCGGCGAAGAACGACCCCGTTTCGTCGACGGTAGACGGCGTCATGATGGGCCTCGGGCTCGTCTGCGTGCTCGCGGTGCTCGGCGGCATTCGCGAACTGGTCGGCAACGGCACGCTCCTTTCGGGCATCGAGATGATCGTTCCGGGGACGTCCCCGATCCTCGTTTTCGATGAAGACTATCCCGGCTTTCTGCTAGGCATCCTGCCGCCCGGCGCCTTCTTCGCGCTCGGGTGCCTGATCGCGCTGTCGAATTGGCTGCGCAGCCGCGCCGGCGCCCGCAAGGCGGCCCGCCCGGCCGCCGCCGACGAGCCCGCGGCCGCTTCCGCGCAGCCCTGACCGGTCGGAATGAAGCGCGACGCGATCCGCGAATTCTTCCGACGGCTGGCCGAAGCGAACCCCGAACCGTCCACCGAGCTCGAATACGCGACGCCGTTCCAGTTGCTCGTCGCCGTCGTGCTGTCCGCGCAGGCGACCGACAAGAGCGTGAATCTCGCGACGCGCGGACTTTTCGCGGCCGCGCCGACCCCCGAGGCGATGCTGACGCTCGGCGAAGAAGGGGTCGCCGCGCACATCCGGACGATCGGCCTGTATCGCAACAAGGCCAGGAACACCGTCGCGTTGTCACGCCTGTTGCTGGAACGTCACGGCGGCGAAGTCCCGCGCAGCCGCCCGGCACTCGAAGCGCTGCCCGGCGTCGGGCGGAAAACGGCGAACGTCGTGCTGAACACGGTGTTCGGAGAACCCGTGATGGCGGTCGATACGCATATTTTCCGCGTCGCGAATCGCACCGGGCTGGCGCCGGGCAAGGACGTGCTCGCCGTCGAAAACGCGCTGATGCGCCGGGTGCCGAAGGAATACCTGAAGAACGCCCACCACTGGCTGATTCTGCACGGCCGCTACGTATGCGTCGCGCGCAAGCCGAAATGCGGCGAGTGTCGCGTGTTCGATCTGTGCGAATACCGCGACAAGACCGCCTAACTGGGAAGCTCGAATGTTCAACCCCTCACGCGACGAAGTCCGCAGCTTCTTCATCGGAAGCTGGCGCAAATACCGGGAAAAGGAAGTGCTCACGCCGCTCGAGCACATCGCTGCCGATCTCGTGCTGCAACACCCCGAATATCAGACGCTGCTCGAAGATCCCGACTCGGTCGACCGCGACTTCCTGCCCGACGCCGGGCAGGTCAATCCGTTCCTGCACCTGTCGCTGCATCTCGCGATTGAGGAGCAGCTTTCGATCGACCAGCCTCCGGGACTGCGAGCTGCGTTCGAGGCATCGCAGAACCGCCACGGCAATCGGCACGACGCGCTGCACGACGTGCTCGAATGCCTCGGCGAAACCCTGTTCGACGCGCAGCGGAACAACGCCGCGCCGGACGGCGCGGCGTACGTCGCGTGCGTGATGCGGCGGGCGCGCTCCAGCTAGGCGCTGCAAGCCGGTCCCTCGCGCGCCGCCGAAGCGGCCGCCGCGGCCGAACCCTGCCGGCGGCCGGCGAACTCAGCGTTTCTGGTACAACCCTTTCTGGCTCGCGAAGTATGCGGCGAGATCGCCGAGGTCGGCCGGCGTGAGGTTCTCGACCTGCGCCGTCATGATCGGGTTCTTCCGCTTGCCCGCCTTGTAGTCGAGCAAGGCCTGGTACAGGTACTCCTCGTACTGGCCGCCGATCCGGGGGAATTCGGGAGACGGACTGTTGCCGTCCGGTCCGTGGCAGGCCGCGCACACGGTCGACTTTTCCTTGCCGGCAGCCGGATCGCCTCCGACCGCCGGAAACGCCGCGACCGAGAGAAGCGCGAGCGCCGCGCCGGCGGTTTTTTTGCGCATCGTCATTTCACCGCCTCCGCTGCTGCAGCCTTCGAACTGTAATAGGCCGCGAGATCGGCCATGTCCTGGTCGGAGAGACTCGTCGCGATGGCCCGCATCGACGGGTGGCTGCGCTCACCGTCGCGGTAGGCCTGCAGCGCACGGACGATGTACGCGGCGTGCTGGCCACCGAGCTTCGGCACGGGATACACCTCGGGGAACGACGTCCGGTAGCCGGGAATGCCATGGCAGCCGATGCACATCGACGTCTTGTTCCTCGCGGCCTGCGCATCGCCTTCGAGTGCGAACGCAGAAGGCCCGGACAACACAAGACAGGCGGCGATCAGGAAATGGCGTCGCAGCATGTTGTCTCCTCGGTTCGTTTTTTATGCGGCCGGACAACGGCGAAAAATTCTACGTGCCGCCAACCGGGTTGCAAATACCGTCGATTCTTCGCGAAACTCCGTAAAAGTACGGATTCGAAAGGCTGCCGCAGCACAGGCTAGCCCTATAATCGTTCAAGCTTAATCAGAGGATTCCCCGATGCGTTTCGAAGGTTCCGAGGACTACGTCGCCACCCCCGACCTGATGCTCGCGGTCAATGCCGCGATCAAATTGCAGCGCCCCTTGCTGATCAAGGGCGAACCCGGCACCGGCAAGACGATGCTGGCTGAAGAAGTCGCCGCCGCTCTCGGCGTGCCGCTGTTGCAGTGGCACATCAAGTCGACGACGAAAGCACAGCAAGGTTTGTACGAATACGATGCGGTGTCGCGCCTGCGCGACTCGCAGCTCGGTGACGATCGCGTCAAGGACATCGCGAATTACATCGTCAAGGGCGTGCTGTGGCAGGCGTTCGACGCCGAGACGCCGACGGTCGTGCTGATCGACGAGATCGACAAGGCCGACATCGAATTCCCGAACGACTTGCTGCGCGAGCTCGACCGCATGGAGTTCCACGTCTACGAGACGCGCGAGACGGTGTGCGCGCGTCATCGGCCGATCGTGTTCATCACGTCGAACAACGAAAAGGAGTTGCCGGACGCGTTCCTGCGCCGCTGCTTCTTCCACTACATCCGCTTCCCCGACCGCGACACGATGCAGCGCATCGTCGACGTGCATTTCCCGTCGATCAAGCGCGACCTGCTGCGCGAGGCGCTCGAAGTGTTCTTCGGCCTGCGCGACGTGCCGGGGCTGAAGAAGAAGCCGTCGACGTCCGAGCTCATCGACTGGCTGAAACTCCTCGTCGCCGAGGACATTCCGGCCGAAGCACTGCGCTCGAAGGACAATGAGGTCGCGGTGCCGCCGCTCGCCGGCGCGCTCCTGAAGAACGAGCAGGACCTGCATCTGTTCGAACGTCTCGTGTTCATGGCGCGCCACAATCGCTGAGCGCGCGATGTTTTTGGACGTAATCGCGCCGTTTCTCGGCGGCCTGTTCCGCAAACCGGCAAACCCCGCGGGAAATCGCACGCACTTCGAGATGCTCGAGCGCCCTGCGCCGGAGCCCGACTGCGGGCTCGCGTCGGCCCATGCCCCGCAGCCCGAAGGGTTCGTCTATCGCGAGGCCGTCCTCGGTGCGGACCAGCGCGTCGCCGGCCATCAGTTCATGCTGAGCGAAGCCACGCGCAGCCGCATCTGCACCCGAAACCGGCGCATTCATCACGTCTACGCCGAAGTCCTGGTTCGCAACGTCGCTCGAATCGACCTTGCGCGCCTGCTCGGTCATCGCAAGGCGCTTCTCGACGTGCCGGACTCCTTTCTCGGTCACACGTCGATCGCGTCGCTTCCGCCGGGAAACACCGTGCTGGTCGTCACGAGGCTCGATGACGAGGGCGCTCCCGCGGCTGCCGACTTGCTCGCCGCGGTCCGAAACCTTCGTGAATCCGGTTACGGCGTCGCCGTCGCGTGCTCGGACCTGCTCGGCGCGCTCTCCTTCCTGCAGCCCGAGGTCGACTACGCGACGCTCGCAGCCGAGGCCCCGGACCCGACGCGGCAGAAGAACGACGTCGAACGCTTGCGACAGGCCGGCTCGGAAGCCATGTTGATCGCCCGCGGCCTTCCGAGTCAGGACGATTTCCAGCTCTGCCGAAGCTTGGGCGCCGAGCTGTTCCAGGGGCCGTTCATCACGAGGCGCGAAGACTGGCACGGCAACAAGCTCGGGCCGAACACCGCGAAAATCGCCGAGTTGCTCGCGCGCCTGCGCCGCGACGCGGATACCGCCGAACTTGTCGCACTGCTGAAGCAGGATGGCGCACTGTTGCTGCGGATGATGCGGTACATGAATTCGGCGGCGATCGGCATGCACGGTGACCTCTCGTCGATCGAGCGCGCGGTGATGCAACTCGGGCGCGACCGGCTCTACCGCTGGTTGTTGCTGCTGATGTACGGCGCCGATAAGGCGTCCGCGCGGTCCGCGGCCGTCCTCGAGAATGCCCTCGTGCGCGCGCGCCTGATGGAACTCCTCGGCGAAGGGCGTCCCGCGACGGAGCACGACGCGCTGTTCCTCGTGGGTCTGCTGTCACTCGTGGACGTCGCGCTGGAGGTGCCGATGACCGAGGCGATGGCTTCGATCGCGTCGGCCCCGGAAGTCGAGGCAGCGGTGCTGCACGGCGAAGGACCGCTCGGCAACCTTCTGGCGCTCGTGATCGGATGCGAAACCGGCGATCCGCGCACGCTTGACGAACTCGCCGAGCGCTGCGACATCACGCCGGCGATCGCGAACCGACGCCACCTCGAAGCCTTCGCGTGGGCACTCGAAGTCACCGCCGCGCCCGCTGCGCGCCATGGAGAGGGACGATGCTGATCGATTTTTTCCTGCACTTGAAGGCGAGCAAGCTCAAGGTGTCGACCTCCGAGTTCCTGACCCTCCTCGAAGGCCTGCGGGACGGCGTCTGCGGGCATTCGATGGAGGACTTCTATTTCTACGCGCGCACCTGCCTCGTCAAGGACGAGTCGTTTTATGACCGCTTTGACGCCGCCTTCGGCGCCTATTTCAAGGGCGTCACCGAAATCCCGGGGCTCGAAACCGAGCTGCCCGAGGAGTGGCTGCGGGCGATGATGAAGCGCCACCTGTCGCCGGAGGACAAGGCAAAGCTCGAGAAACTCGGCTGGGACAAGCTGATGGAAGAATTCCGCAAGCGTCTCGACGAGCAGAAGGAGCGCCACCAGGGCGGTTCGAAATGGATCGGCACAGGCGGAAAGTCGCCGTTCGGCAACGGCGGCTACCATCCCGAGGGCATTCGCGTCGGCGGCGAGTCGGCGGGCAACCGGACCGCGATCAAGGTGTGGGAGAAGCGCGAATACCGCAACCTCGACGATTCGGTCGAACTCGGCACGCGCAACATCAAGGTCGCGCTGCGGCGGCTACGGCGCTTCGCGCGCGAAGGCGCGGCGGACGAACTCGACCTCGACGGGACGATCGCCGCGACCGCACGCAACGCGGGGTGGCTCGACCTGATGATGCGTCCCGAGCGCCACAATGCGGTGAAAGTGTTGCTGTTCCTCGACGTCGGCGGCTCGATGGACGACCACGTGAAGGTCTGCGAGGAGCTGTTCTCGGCGTGTCGCGGCGAGTTCAAGCACCTCGAGTATTTCTATTTCCACAACTGCGTCTATGAGCGGGTGTGGCGCGACAGCCACCGTCGTCACGCCGAGAACATCCCGGTGGTCGACCTGATCCACCGGTACGGCCCGGACTACAAGTTGATTTTCGTTGGCGACGCGACGATGAGCCCCTACGAGATCCTGCACCAGCACGGCTCGATAGAACACATGAACGCCGAACCGGGCGCGGCCTGGATTCGCCGCCTGCTCGACGCCTGGCCTGCCGCAGCCTGGCTCAATCCCGAGCCCGAACGCTTGTGGCCCTACCGCAGATCGATCGAAATCCTGCAGCAGATCATGGGCGGGCGGATGTATCCGATGACGCTCGGGGGGCTGGAACGGGCGATGCAGCAGCTGTCGAAGAAACAGTAAAAAAGAAGCGGCCCGGAGGCCGCTTTCAAACTGCTGTCCGCACCTGTTGCGGGATACGGTCGCCGGATAGACCGCCGGCGCCGTGTGCTATTCGGTGAAGGGCAGAGGCTGCATGCCGAAGCCTTCATCCAGGTCCTTGATCTGTCGCAGCAGTACGTCGAGTTCGCGTTGCAGGCGCATCAGCGCCTCTTCGTCCAGAAGGCGCAAGGCTTCCGGCAAGACGCCACGCGCCGGCGACGGCGAACGCTTCAGGAGATCGCTGCCGGCATCGGTGAGATACAGACGCACGACGCGCTGATCGACACTCGTGCGTTCCTTGCGGATCAGCTTGGCCGACTCGAGCTTGTCCACCATGTTCGACGCGGTCGACTGGTGCAGCGCCATCCTTCCAGCCAGCTCCCCGACGCGCAGACCCGAAACCTCCTTCAGCTCCTGCAGCGCCCACAGCTGGGCACCCGTCACGCCACTTTGCCGCTCGATCCACTGCGAGTGTCGCTGGGCCGTGCGAATGAGCACCCGAAAACGCTGCAAGACCGACAGCGGCGAAACGGATGGCTTGCGTTCCGACGATTTTGCCAAGGCCGAGGACTGCTCTTGCGACATGAATCATGGGCTCCAACTATATTTGCAGAGAAAATATTTGTAAAAAACGTAAACACGTTGCCGTGTGCACGCGTATCGTAGCGCAACGCCGCGACGGGCGTACGGCATTCGGGGTATGCGGGAGTACATGCTGGGGTCGTCCGCGACCCGGCGCCCCGTCCCGGTCGTCTGATAAGACGGCGCCGGTCACCGACAGTTCGTTGAACCTCTCCAGCCCGAACATCGTGCAACGCGATTCGATTCGAGACAGCGAAACCCTCCCTGAGCGCGCGCTCCGACGGTTCGCGCGCGGCGGCCGCCGCTACGCGATGCCCTGGCTCTCGATCCGGCGCTGGCGCCGGCGAATACTGCTCGTCGGCACCGCGCTGCTGGCCGGATTCATCGCGATCGTCTTCGCGATCGGCGCCGAAATCGTGATCGACACTCACCGCAGCATGATGCAAGTCTCTCCGTGGCTTTCGCTGCTGATCGCCCCCGCCGGGTTCGCGTTCCTCGCGTGGATCGCGCAGCGCTTCTTCCCGGGGACGCAGGGCAGCGGAATTCCGCAGGCGATCGCCGCCTCCCTCGTCGACGACCCGCGCGTCCGGCATAAGCTGCTGTCGCTGCGGCTCGCAATCGCGAAGGTCGTACTGACTCTCGGCGGCCTTCTCGCGGGGGGATCGGTCGGCCGCGAGGGGCCGACGGTGCAGGTCGGCGCGTCGGTCATGCACATGCTGGCCGGGCGAAAGACGAGGTGGATTGCGTCGAGCCGCGACCTGATCGTCGCCGGCAGCGGCGCCGGAATCGCCGCGGCGTTCAACACGCCGCTCGGGGGCATCATGTTCGCGATCGAGGAGATGTGCCGGCATCGCCCGTTTCGCGCGAACAGCACGACGCTGATCGCGGTGATCTTCGCGGGCCTGATGTCGCTCGGCGTGCTCGGCAACTACACCTACTTCGGCCGCACGCCCTCTTCGCTGACGTGGCCCGCCGGTCTGTGGCCGCTGCTGATGTGCGGCGCGGCGGGCGGCGTGCTCGGCGGGCTCTTCAGCCGCTTGCTGATCGCATCGTCGCGCGGCCTGCCTGGCAGCATCGGCCAGTTCGCCCGTGTCCGGCCGATCGCGTTCGCCGCCGCATGCGGACTCGGCACCGCGCTCGTCGGCCTCGCGACCGGGGGGCTCACCTACGGCACCGGCTATGCGGAGTCGAAGGCGGCACTCGAAGGTGTGGCCGACCTGCCGGCGTATTTCCTGATCGCGAAGATGCTGGTGATCTGGCTCGCGTTCCTCAGCCGGATTCCCGCCGGCATCTTCGCGCCGGCTCTCGCGGTCGGCGCCGGCCTCGGTGCGGATCTCGCGCTGATTCTGCCCGGCGAGCAGAGTTCCACGATCCTCGTGCTCGGGATGGTCGCCTTCCTCGCCGGCATGACGCAGACGCCGATCACGTCGTTCGTCATCGTCATGGAGATGACGGCGAACCACGAGATGCTGCTGCCGCTGATGGCGACGGCCGTCGTCGCGCACGGTTTCTCGAAATCGGTCGCGCCGATCCCGCTTTACCACGCGCTCTCCTTCGCGGCGCTGCGCCACGCCGAATCGCAGGCCCGCGACGAAAGCCCCCGGCCTCCGCCGCGCGCGGTGGCGCCCGAGAGATAAAAAAAACGCCAGGCACCGAGGCCTGGCGTCATCGTCGGATGGCCGGGCTACGCGTCAGCTCGCGTTCGCCGCTCCCCCGCTCATCGCCATCATCAGCTGGTTGATGCGCTTGACGAAGGTCGCCGGGTCGTCGAGCGTGCCGCCTTCGGCGAGCAAGGCCTGGTCGAACAGCACCGAGGCCCAGTCGTCGAACTGCTTGTCCTCGTACTTCAGGCGCATCACCGCGGGATGCTGCGGGTTGATCTCGAGGATCGGTTTCGACGCCGGCGCGTTCTGTCCCGCGGCCTTCAGGATGCGCGCGAGGTTCATCCCCATGTCGTGCTCGTCGGCGACGAGGCAGGCGGGCGAGTCGGTCAGGCGGTGCGTGACGCGCACTTCCTTAACCCGCTCGCCGAGGCTCGTCTTCATCTTCTCGAGCAGTTCCTTGTACTCGTCGGCGGCCTGCTCGGCTTCCTTCTTCTCGGCTTCGTCCTCGAGGCTGCCCAGATCCAGGCCGCCCTTCGCGACCGAGACGAGCGGCTTGCCGTCGAACTCCGTCAGGTTGCCGATCACCCATTCGTCGACGCGGTCCGAGAGCAGCAGCACTTCGATGCCCTTCTTGCGGAAGATCTCGAGGTGCGGGCTGTTCTTCGCGGCGTTGAAGGATTCCGCGGTGACGAAGTAGATCTTGTTCTGGCCTTCCTTGATGCGGCCGATGTAATCGGCGAGCGACACCGTCTCGCCCGGCGTGTCGTCATGCGTCGAGGCGAAGCGCAGCAGGCCGGCGATCTTCTCCTTGTTCGCGAAGTCCTCGCCGACGCCTTCCTTCAGCACCTTGCCGAACTCCTCCCAGAAGGTCGCGTACTTTTCGCGTTCGGCCGCGTCCTCGCTCGTCGCGAGGTCTTCGAGCAGGCCGAGCACCTTCTTCGTGCAGCCGGCGCGGATCGTGTCGATGTCCTTGCTTTCCTGCAGGATCTCGCGCGATACGTTGAGCGGCAGGTCGGCCGAATCGACGACGCCACGCACGAAGCGCAGGTAGGTGGGCATCAGCTTCTCGGCGTCGTCCATGATGAAGACGCGCTTCACATACAGCTTGATGCCATGGCGTGCATTCCGGTCCCACATGTCGAACGGCGCGTGCGACGGGATGTAGAGGAGCTGCGTGTATTCGTGGCGGCCTTCCACTCGCGCGTGCGACCACGCGAGCGGCTCGTCGAAGTCGTGGCCGACGTGCTTGTAGAACGCCTTGTACTCGTCCTCGGTGATGTCGTTGCGGGCGCGCGTCCACAGTGCGTTCGCCTGGTTGACGGTCTCGTCCTCGTCGGTCGTGACCTGCTCGTTCTTGTCCTTATCCCACTCCTCCTTCTTCATCAGGATCGGCTGGACGATGTGGTCGGAGTACTTGCGGATCAGGCCACGCAGCTTCCAGCCGGACAACAGGTCGTCCTGGCCTTCGCGCAGGTGCAGCGTGATCTCGGTGCCGCGGCCGGCCTTCTCGACCGGCTCGACGGTGTATTCGCCCGCGGCCTCGCCGACCATCGAACATTCCCACTTCACGCCTTCGGCGGCCGGCAGCCCGGCGCGGCGCGTCACGACCGTGACCTTGTCGGCGACGATGAAGGCCGAATAGAAACCGACGCCGAACTGGCCGATCAGGTGCGCGTCCTTCTTCTGGTCGCCGGTGAGCTGAGAGAAGAACTCCTTCGTGCCGGACTTCGCAATCGTGCCGAGGTGCGCGACGGCCTCGTCGCGGCTCATGCCGATGCCGTTGTCAGCGACGGTGACGGTCTTCGCGTCCTTGTCGAACGACACGCGGATCGCGAGCTCACCGTCGCCTTCGAAGAGCTCGGGCTTGTCGAGCGCCTCGAAGCGCAGCTTGTCGCAGGCATCCGACGCGTTCGAGACCAGCTCGCGCAGGAAGATCTCGCGGTTCGAATATAGCGAGTGGATCATCAGGTGAAGCAGCTGCTTCACCTCGGCCTGGAAATTGAGGGTCTGGGCGCCGGCGGCGTGCTCATTCGTCATGGATGCAACTCCGTTTGCTGTTCAACTGGCCGCAAATGGGAGCGGCCGGGCCGGATTTCAAGTGCCCGGAACGAATCCGCGCGCCAGCGGATCCCCTCCGTCAGATGTAGCGCACCTCGACGACCTCGACTTCACGCGGGCCGGCCGGGCTCGCGAAGCGCACCGCGTCGCCTTCGCGCGCTTTCAGCAGCGCGCGCGCCAACGGCGAAATCCAGCTGATCCGGCCGGCGCTCGCGTCCGCTTCATCGACGCCGACGATCTGCCAGGTCTGCTCGTCGCCGTCGTCGACGTCGGCGATCGTGACGGTGGCGCCGAAGAACACCTGGTCCATGCCGCGCTGGTCGGCCGGATCGACGACCTCGGCCGATTCGATGCGCTTGATCAGGAAGCGGATGCGCCGGTCGATTTCACGCAGCCGCTTCTTGCCATAGATGTAGTCGCCGTTTTCCGAGCGGTCACCGTTGGATGCCGCCCATGCGACGGTCTCGACCATCTTCGGCCGCTCCGTCCGCACGAGGTGGTCGAGTTCGCTCCTCAGCGCCTCATAGCCGTGCCGCGTCATGTAATTCCTGGTGCCGGGCGGCAGGCGGACGCCCGCAGGCACCTCGTCGTCTTCCTCGGAACCTTCGCCTTCCTTGACAAACGCCTTGTTCACGATGTGTTCTGCTTTCAGAAAAGTTTCTCGGGGCGGGCCCACGGGGCGCGGACGCGGGCGTCGCGCGGAAAGGGCTGATCATAAACCGATCTCCAGCGCGATATTGGACGTCACCGGCCGGCAGGGTTCCCGCCCGGACCGCGCCGGGCTAATTGTCATTCCCAGCGTCGGCGCATACCATACAGCACCGATTTCCCTTCAATGGCGCCCCGTCGCCCAGCCGCACAGGTCCGAGATGAGCGAGGAAGCATTCGACGACGTAACCAGTCTTCAGACGCGCCTGGCGGAGCTCAGAGCCGAGCACCGGGATCTCGACGACGCGATCGCCCGCCTCGGGGGGGCGCCGCAGGACGACGAACTGCTGCTGCGCCGACTGAAGAAGCGCAAGCTCGCGCTGAAGGACCGCATCTCGGTCATCGAGCGCATGCTCGAGCCCGACGAGCCCGCCTGACCACGGACCCGAAAAAGCGCCCTTACGCCGATGACACAACCCCGGACTTTCGGCCCTGAAACCCTCGCGCTGCACGCGGGCCAGTCACCGGACTCGGACTTCGGCGCGCGCGCGGCGCCGATCTACTTCACGACGAGCTACGTGTTTCCGGACCCGGATCACGCCGCCGCGCTTTTCAATCTCGAACGCCCCGGCCACGCGTATTCCCGCCTTTCGAATCCGACGAACGCGGTGCTCGAAGAACGGATCGCCGCGCTCGAAGGCGGCGTCGGCGCGGTCGCAGTCGCGAGCGGCCAGGCGGCGCTGCATCTCGCGATCACAACGCTGATGGGCGCCGGCGGCCACATCGTCGCGTCGCGCTCGCTGTACGGCGGCTCGCACAACCTCCTCCGCTACACGCTGCCGCGTTTCGGCATCGAGACCACCTTCGTCGATCCGCGCGACCCGGACCATTGGCGGCGAGCGCTGCGGCCCGAAACCCGGCTGCTGTTCGGCGAATCGCTCGGCAACCCAGGGCTCGACGTCCTCGACATCCCGGTCGTCGCCGAGATCGCGCACGAACACCGCGTGCCGCTCCTCGTCGACGCGACCCTCGTCACGCCGACGCTGCAGCGTCCGCTGTCGCTCGGAGCCGACCTCGTGCTGCACTCGGCGACGAAATTCCTCGGCGGCCACGGCGTCGCCGTCGGCGGCCTGCTCGTCGATGGCGGCAGGTTCGACTGGGAAGCCTCCGGGCGTTTTCCGACGCTCACCGACCCCTGGGATGGTTTTCACGGGATGAACTTCGCTGAGGAGTCCCCGATCGCGGCCTTCCTGCTTCGCGCACGGCGCGAAGGTCTGCGCGATTTTGGCGCCTGCCTGTCGCCGATGAATGCGTTCCAGATCCTCCAGGGGATGGAAACGCTGCCGCTGCGTATGCGTGCCCACGTTGCGAACGCTCGCGCCGTCGCCGAGCATCTCGCCGGCCACCCGCTCGTCGAGCGCGTCGCATACCCGGGACTTGCCACGCATCGCGACCACGAACTCGCCGCCCGCCTGCTGCCGGTCGGCGCGGGCGCGGTGCTGTCCTTCGACTTGCGCGGCGGGCAGGTCGCGGGGCGGGCGTTCATCGAAAGCTTGCGGGTCTTTTCCCACCTCGCGAACGTCGGCGACGTGAAATCGCTCGTGATCCACCCGGCGAGCACGACCCATTTCCGCATGTCGCCACGGGATCTCGAAGCGGCGGGAATCGGTGAAGGCACGGTCCGGCTGTCGGTCGGCCTCGAGAACCTCGCCGACCTGATCGAAGACCTGGACCGCGGGCTGTACGGCGCGGAACGCGCGATGCAGAAATAGCGATGGAAATCCCGATCGCCTCGTCTTCAGTCTTCGTCTATACCGGCGGCCGCCCGTTCGACGCCGGGCTGCCGGTCGTCGTGCTCATCCACGGCGCCGGCCACGACCACAGCGTGTGGAATTTCCAGGCGCGCCAGCTGGCCCATCACGGTTTTTCGGTCGTCGCACCGGATCTCCCCGGCCATGGGCGCTCCGGCGGGCCTTCCCTCGCGTCGGTGGAATCACTCGCCGAGTGGGTCGCGGCGCTGCTCGATGCGCTCGGCGTCGATCGTGCCGCCCTCGTCGGCCACAGCATGGGGTCGCTCGTCGCACTCCATGCCGCGACGCAGATGCCCGCTCGCGTCAGCCGGCTGATCCTGATCGGCAGCGCGGTGCCGATGCCGGTCGCCGACCCGCTGCTCCAGGCCGCGCGCGAGACACCGGGCACCGCCCACGCGATGATCAACCAGTGGTCGTACACCCCGGCGTCGCAGCTCGGCGCGAGCGCATCCCCCGGCGTCCGACTGACCACGATGAACCTGCGCCTGATGGAGCGCCAGCCGGAAGGCGTGCTGGCAAACGATCTCGCCGCATGCAATGGCTACCAGCGCGGGCTCGACGCGGCGGCGGAAGTCCTCTGCCCGACCTTGCTGCTGTGCGGCGAGCGGGACCAGATGACGCCGCACCGCGCGGTCAAACCCTTGCAGGAGGCGCTGACGAAGGTGCCGGGAGGGGCTCGCGTGGCCGTCATCCCCGGGGCCGGGCACGCGATGATGGCCGAGGCGCCGGCGGCCGTCGGCGCTGCGATCCGGAGGATGCTCGACGAAAAATAACGAATAAGACAAAAAGGGCGGCAAGCCTGCGCTGTACGGACAATAACGACCCCAGGAGAGAGACATGTCCCAGCCCAACGATGCCAAATTCGCCGTGGAGGAACCGGTCTTTCCGACCGTCCGCGACGTCGGGGCCGCCGCGCCCTTGCGCTGGATCCGCAAAGGATTCGCCGATTTCGCAGCGTGCCCCGTCCCGAGCCTGTTCTACGGCTTCTGCTTCTCCGCGATGGGACTTCTGATCACGTTCGTATTCGAGCACGCCTACCAATACACCGCGGCGCTGACATCGGGCTTTTTACTGGTCGGCCCCTTCCTCGCGATGGGCCTCTACGAAATCAGCCGCCGCCGCGAGCAGGGCAGCCGCTGCGCACTCGCGCCGACCCTCACCGTCTGGAAGCGCAACGCCGGCAACATCGGCATCTTCGCAGTCGTGCTGGGCATCGTGTTTCTCGTCTGGGCGCGCGCCTCGCTCGTCGTCTTTGCGCTGTTCTACACGAACGAGATGCCGAATCTCTCCGGCTTCCTGACGCAACTGCTCGCGTTCGAAAATCTGGAATTCCTGCTCGTTTATTTCGGCGTCGGACTGCTGTTTTCGACGGTCGTGTTCGCGGTCAGCGTGATCTCCGTGCCGCTGATGCTCGACCGGAACCAGGACGCGGTTTCGTCGATGCTCGCGAGCATCGGTGCCCTCGCGCGCAATCCGGCCTCGATGATCGTCTGGGCGCTCATCATCGTCACGCTGACCGTGATCGGGTTCATGAGCTTCCACCTGGGTCTGGTCGTGCTGATGCCGATCGTCGGACATGCCACCTGGCACGCCTATCGCGACCTCATCGTCCCGCTCGCCGATGGCGGATGAGAAAGCGGTTTCAGTCGCGAAGTTCGAGCAGCACAGGCTGGTGGTCCGATGCTGCCGTGTTGGCGGCGATCGAGACGTCCTCGACGCGCGGCGCGAGGTCTTCCGACACCCAGACGTAGTCGCAGCAGTATTTTCGGCCGGGCCACTCGGCGCCGTGCAGCCCGACGGTCGGCGCGTGCTCGCGACCGCGATGCCGGACTTCCCACGCGTCACGCCATTCCGGCACGTCCGCGCGAGGATCGGCGCGCATCTGCGCGTATTCCGCCGAACCCGGTTCGCAGTTGAAATCGCCGCAGAGCACCGCGCTCGACGGCCGCGGGCGCGCGGCGAAGATCGGGTTCGACTCCTTGCCGACCGCAGCCGCCCGCGCATGGGCCGCGACCTCGTCCTGCAACGCCCGCAGCGCGCGGACCTGCGCTGCCCGTTGCCGCTGCGAGTAATACTCGAGGTGCGTCGTGAGAACGCGCAGCGGTCCCGACGGCGCTTGCGCCACGACTTCGATACAGCATCGCTGCATCCCGGGCACGCCCGGATCGACGGGCCACGGCAATAGGTGGCGAAACACCTGGCCGACCGGCAGCCGCGACAGGATCAGGTTCCCGAAACGGGCGCGCCCTCCCCGGCCGTCCGGCACATCGACCCCCGGGCCGAACACCGGCTCGTGATCCGGAAACGCTTCCGAGAGGATCGCGACGCCGTCTTCGCGGTGGCCACCGGGGAGACCGGGGAAACTCTGCGCGACTTCCTGCAGACAAATCACGTCGGCCCCACCGGTTTCACCGATCGCCGCTATCGTCCGCCCGAGGTCGACCCGGCCGTCGGCGCCGCGCCCCCACTGAATGTTCCAGCTGATGATGCGCATGGTGTAGTCTCCGCCTCGATGGTAAACCGGACCGCGCTCGACCTGCTGGCACCAACGGCTTCGCGTGCCCTCCGACTCCGGCAATTCGAATGCCCGACCGGCTGAACGCGCCGCTTCTTTCCGCGAATTTCGCACGATGACGATGGCTTCGCCGCACCCGCACGATCACGGACATCCCGGCCATTCGCACCACGGCCACGCCCACGCGACGCGCTCGCATCACGGCCACGCGCACGCCGCGCACACCGGCCGGGCGCTCCCGTGGGCGCTGGCGATGACATTGACCTTCGCCGCGGTCGAAGCGGTCGCCGGCTGGTGGTCGGGATCCCTCGCGCTCGTCGGGGACGCCGGCCACATGCTCACCGACAGCCTCGCGCTCGCGCTCGCGACCGTCGCCGCCGTCGTTTCCCGTCGCCCGGCAAGTGTGCGGCATTCGTACGGCCTTCGCCGGTTCGAAACGCTCGCCGGCCTGCTCAACGGGCTGTTCATGCTGGTGCTCGTCATTCTGATCAGCTGGCACGCGGTCGAACGACTGCTCGACCCGCGGCCGGTCGCCGGTGCCGCGGTGACGCTCGTCGCGGCGATCGGCCTCGCGATCAATCTCCTCGTGGCCTGGCTCCTGTCGCACGGCGAAGACGACCTGAACACGCGAGGCGCGCTGCTTCACGTGATGGGCGATATGCTCGGTTCGGTCGCGGCCCTCGTCTCCGGCCTCGTCATCACCTATACGGGTTGGCTCCCGGTCGACCCGTTGCTGTCGATGCTGATTTGCGGCCTGATCCTCGCGTCGACGCTCAAGCTGCTTCGCACCGCCGCGCACACGCTGCTCGAAGGGGTCCCGGACGACCTTTCGCTGCCCGAAATCGGCCGCACAATGGCGGGCGTCGAAGGCGTCCATTCGATTCACGACCTCCACGTATGGAGCCTCGATTCGAACCACGTCGCTCTTTCCGCCCACGTGGTCGTGCGCACCGGACGGGACTGGCCTGACACGCTCGCGCGCCTGCAAAATCTGTTGAACGACCGGTTCGGCATCGCGCACGTCACGCTTCAGCCCGAACCCCTTCCCGGCCAAGTCGTCACTTTCGCGGCCCGCTCGCCGGCACGGGCGGCCGATCTTCCAGGACCAGGACAAGGACAAGGACACGCCTAATGCCTTCCGCCCCAGAACTCGTCACCGGTCTCGCAGCGCTCGCTTCGCTGCCGTCGGTGTACCTGCGCATCCGCGAGGAACTCGACGCTCCGGACGGCTCCCTCACCGCGGTGGCAACGGCGATCTCCGGCGATCCGGCGACGACGGCGCGCCTTCTTCACGTCGTCAATAGCGCGTTCTACGGTTACGGCAGGCCGATCGAGACGGCCGACCGGGCGGTCGTGTTGCTCGGCTTGCAGCAGGCGCATGACCTGGTTCTCGCGATGTCGCTCGGATCGACGTTCGCGCGGCTCGATCCAGCTCAGCTGGATCTCGCCCGCTTCTGGCGCCGCAGCGTGATGCGTGGGCTCGCCGCGCGGGCGATCGGGCGAGCGCGCAAGCTCCCCTCCGCGGAAAGGCTCTTCGTCGTCGGACTGCTCAGCGACCTCGGGCACCTCGTGATGTATCAGGTGGCGCCCGACGCTGCGGCGGCGTCGCGGGCGGCCAGCGAAGAAAGCGGTGAGCGCCTTCACGAAGCGGAACGCCGCATCGTCGGCTGCGATTCCGCCGAAGTCGGCGCCGCGCTGATGGAGCGATGGAAGCTGCCGGGCGCGTTCGCACGGATCACGGGCGCCCAGTTCAACCCGCGGCTCGGCGGCGAGCATGCTTACGAAGCCGCGATCGTTCATGTTGCCGCCCACCTCGCGGCCGCCGACCTGAATCGCGACACGACGGAGACGGCGCTCGCTGGAATCGACCCGGTCATCTGGTCCCAGCTCGACATGAGCCCGGAAGCGCTGGCGAAGATCCGCGAGGACGCCGAACTCAACCTCGCGGGCTATATCGCGCTGTTCTTTCCACCCCGACGCTGACGGGGAGCCCCGCCGAAGTATGCCAGATCGCGCCGCAGGAATTTTTTTGCCCGCCCGTTCCGCCGTGCCCGTGACCGGGCGGCCGGAACGCCTTGTCCGGCGCGGTTTCCACGCCGATCACGCCAATTTTTCGGCTACTAGATATAGTGTGCTTCGACATATTGACACACTGTCGAAATTATTATCTCGTTGTTTTTTCTACATTTTAATTTTTTGCATATCTTGCCGTTAACGCCTATTCTTCGACGCATCCGAAACTCCTGAAACGGACGAAACAAATGAGCACGACGATCCAGGCAAAAGTCAAGACCGACGCATCCACGCTAGCAGCCCAGGAGATTTCCGGCGAAGTTCTGGTCGAGAAATACGCCAAAGGCGACGAGCGTAGCGTGGCGGAAGTGCGCGCCCGGGTGGCCCGCGCGCTCGCGGCCGTTGAAGCGGAAGACAAGCGTGCACATTGGGAGGCGAAGTTCCTCGAGGCCCAGGAGCGAGGCTTCGTCCCGGCCGGGCGCATCAACAGCGCTGCCGGCACGAACCTTCAGGCGACGCTGATCAATTGCTTCGTGCAGCCGGTCGGCGACTCGGTGACCGAAGCGGTCGACGGCCGGCCCGGGATTTACACCGCGCTCGCGCAGGCCGCGGAGACGATGCGCCGCGGCGGCGGCGTCGGCTATGACTTCTCGAGCATTCGCCCCAAGGGCGCGCTGGTCAAGGGAACGCTGTCGAATGCTTCCGGCCCGGTTTCGTACATGCGCGTGTTCGACCGCTCATGCGAGACCGTCGAGTCCGCGGGCGCCCGTCGCGGGGCGCAGATGGGTGTGCTGCGCTGCGACCACCCGGACATCGAGGAATTCATCCACGCGAAGGACCACGGCGACCTGACGAACTTCAACATTTCCGTCGGCGTCACCGACGCGTTCATGAAGGCGGTCGACTCGAACACCGACGTCGAGCTCACGCACAAGGCCGAGCCCATCGACGAGCTCAAGGACGGCGGCGCCTACCAGCGTGACGACGGGCTGTGGGTGTACCGCAAACTACCGGCGCGCGAGCTGTGGGACCAGATCATGCGCTCGACGTACAACCACGCCGAGCCGGGAATCCTCTTCCTCGACCGCATGAATCAGGACAACAACCTGTACTACTGCGAGACGATCGAGGCGACGAACCCGTGCGCCGAGCAGCCCCTGCCGCCATACGGCTGCTGCGACCTCGGCTCGATCAACCTGACGCCGTTCGTGAAGCAGCCGTTCACCGACAAGGCGGAGTTCGATTACGCGGCGTTCGGCAAGGTCATCGACGTCGCGATCCGCATGCTCGACAACGTGCTCGACGTCACGCACTGGCCGCTCGAGCAGCAGGAGAACGAAGCGCAGTCGAAGCGTCGCGTCGGCCTCGGCTTCACCGGCCTCGGCGATGCGCTGATCATGCTGTGCAAGCGCTACGACACCGACGAGGCGCGCGCGGTCGCGGCGAAAATCTCCGAGTACATGCGCGACCGCGCCTATCTTGCATCGGCCGAACTCGCGCGCGAGCGCGGCGCGTTCCCGCTGTTCAATGCCGACCTGTACCTGTCGGGCGGCAACTTCGCGTCGCGGCTGCCGGCCGAGGTCAAGGACAAGATCCGCAAGCACGGCGTGCGCAACTCGCACCTGCTGTCGATCGCACCGACCGGCACGATCTCGCTCGCGTTCGCCGACAACGCGTCCAACGGTATCGAGCCGCCGTTCTCGTACACCTATACCCGCCGCAAGCGCATGGGCGACGGCACCTACAAGGAATACGCGGTCGAGGACTACGCGTGGCGGCTGTACCGGCACATCGGCGGCAACGCAGACAGGCTGCCGACGTATTTCGTGACCGCGCTCGAAATCTCCGCCCAGGCGCACAAGGACATGGTCGCGGCGGTCGCGCCGTACGTCGACACGTCGATCTCCAAGACGGTGAACGTCCCCGAGGACTATCCGTATGCCGAATTCGAGGACCTTTACCTGACGGCATGGAAAGCCGGTCTGAAGGGACTCGCGACCTACCGCCCGAACTCGGTGCTAGGCGCGGTCCTGTCGGTGACGCCGTCGAACGAACAGAAGCAGCCGCAGGACGTCGAACTGTCCGGCCCGAACAAGCGTCTCGCGATCAAGAGCCTTCCGGCACCGGTCCTGTCGAGCCTGCGCTGGCCGGGCCGCCCGGAGCTGCCCGACGGCAACCTCGCCTGGACCTACATGCTCGATACGCCACAGGGCGATTTCGCGCTGTTCGTCGGTCACATCGAGAACAACGGCCACGGCGGCTTCCCGTTCGAAGTGTGGGTCAACGGCGCGGACCAGCCGCGCGGCCTCGGCGCCGTCGCGAAGACGCTGTCGATGGACATGCGCGCGAACGACCAGGGCTGGCTCAAGCTCAAACTCGAGACGCTGGCGAAGACGATCGGCGAAAAGTCCTTCGAGATGCCTTTCCCGCCGCACGGCGAGAAGACGCTCTTCCCCGGCACCGTCTCCGCTTTCGCCCAGGTCGTCCGCTACCGCTGCGAAAAACTCGGCGCGCTGACCGAAGGGGGCGCAACGCCGGTTCTGGACACGTTGTTCAGCCTGCAGGAACCGAAGACCGGCACCGACGGCACGCTGTCCTGGACGGTGGATATCCAGAACCCGGCCACCGGCGAAGACTTCGTGCTCGGCCTGAAGGAAATCACGCTGCCGGCGCAGGACGGCTTCTCGGTCGGGATGACACGCCCGTACTCCGTGTGGTTGTCCGGCAACTACCCGCGCGCACTGGACGGACTCACGCGCATCCTGTCGCTCGACATGCGCGTGATGGATCCGGCATGGATCGGCATGAAGCTGCGCAAGCTCCTGAACTACCCGGAGCCGCTCGGCGATTTCATGGCGTTCGTCCCGGGCACGAAGCGCCAGCAGAACTACCCCAGCACGGTCGCCTACATGGCACAGCTGATCATCCACCGCTACGCGATGCTCGGCGTGCTGGACGAGAAGGGATACCCGGTGCGTGAAATGGGGATCCTCGAAGCGCCGCGCGAAACCAGCGATCCGAAAGTGATGCAGGGCGCGCTGTGCGTCGAATGCGGCAATTACTCGGTGATCCGCAAGGACGGCTGCGACTTCTGCACCGCGTGCGGCGCCGTCGGCACCTGCGGCTGAGCAACGGCGCCGCATCCCCCCTTCCGCTGCCGAGTCCGTTAAAGACGCCGCAGCCACCGCAGCAGCGGAAGGGGGAATCCAGACGCGGTTTCAAACCGGCCCTACTCGCCCCGAGGCCCGCAACCTCGCAGCTTGTTTTTCCGGTTTCGGATCGGCACCGCCGGCGTCGCCGCCAGTCTTGAGGTGGAGACTAAGCCGGCGACCCCGCGCCGCCCGCGATGTCCGCCTGAGGTGCCGAGACGAGCGACAGGCCCAGCGCCGCGAACCCCTTGAATAGTGCGACGATGCTCTTGCCGTCGGTAATGTCTCCGGCGTCGATTGCGGCGATCGCCTCGTCGACGGTGAGACTGAGGACTTCGAGGAATTCACCCTCGTCGAGCGCATGTCCGACGTGCGCGAGTCCGCGCGCGAGAAAGATCTCGATGCGTTCGTCGGAGTAGCCGATGCAAGGATGCATCACGCCGAGATACTGCCATTGCGCCGCCTCGTAGCCGGTCTCCTCACGGAGCTCGCGGCGGGCACATTCGAGCACGTCCTCACCGGCGTCGATTTTTCCCGCCGGCAGCTCGAGGAAGACCCGGCGCAACGGGTACCGGTACTGACGTTCGAACAACAACGCCCCGTCCGGAAGAACTGCGAGGACGACAACGGCGCCGGGGTGCCTGACGTACTCGCGGACCGACTCCTTCCCGTCGGGGAGCCTGACACGGTCTCGCCGAACCTTCAGCAACGCCCCGTCAAAAACAGGCGTCGACTCCAGTTCGGCTTCTTCCAGATCGATGTCAGAGCGAGGCGAGGAGCGCATAGGCGCAAAGCGACATCAGCCCCTGCGGCAACAGCCCGAGCACCGCGACTGCGAGACCGTTCGCGGAGAGAAGGACACGCACACCGGCCGGGGCGCGCAGTGGCGCGGCATCGACCGGTTCGTCGAAGTACATCACCTTCACGACGCGGAGGTAATAGTAGGCGCCGATCACCGACATCACGACGGCGAGAACCGCCAGCCAGATGTATCCGGCAGCGACCACTGCCTGCAGCACCGCGAGTTTCGCGAAGAAGCCGATGAAGAACGGAATACCGGCCATCGAGAACATCACGATCATCATCAGCGCCGCGAACCACGAACTGCGCTTGTTCAAGCCCTTGAAATCGTCGATGTTCTCGGCCTCGAACCCCGCTCGGGAGAGCAGCAGAATCGTGCCGAACGACGCGAGGGTCATGATCACGTAGGAGATCGCGTAGAACATCGCGGAGCTGTAAGCATTCAGCGCGAAATGGCGGTCGCCGTCCACGACCCCGGCGAGCAGTCCCAGCAGCACGAATCCCATGTGCGAGATGCCGGAATACGCGAGCATGCGCTTGATGTTCGACTGCGCGATCGCCGCGAGGTTACCGAGGATGATCGACAGCACCGCCATGAACATCAGCATCGACTGCCATTGCTCCGCTAGTTCGAACAAACCGTACACCAGCAAACGCATCGCCATCGCGAATGCGGCGAGCTTCGGCGCCGAGGAGATAATCAGCGTAACGGCCGTCGGGGCGCCCTGATATACATCGGGCACCCACATATGGAATGGCACGACGCCGAGCTTGAACGCGATGCCCGCCAGCAGGAACACGAGCCCGAACAACAGCACGGTCTTGTTTGCGGCCTGGTGATAGATCGACTGCGCGACGCCGGAAAGCTCCAGGCTTCCGGTCGCGCCGTAGATCATCGACATCCCGTACAGAAGCAGACCCGACGCGAGCGCACCAAGAACGAAATACTTCATTGCCGCTTCGGTGGAACGAGCCGACTCGCGATCGAATGCGACCATGCCATATAGCGACAGCGACATCATCTCGAGCCCGATATAGAGCGAGAGCAGGTGGTTCGACGTGACCATCACCATCATGCCCAGCGTCATCAGCAACGACAGCAGATAGTATTCGGGCCGGTCGATGTTCCGATCCGCGAGGTACCCGCGCCCGTACAGCAGCGCGGTCGCCACGGTGAAATAGATGACCAGCTTGAGGAAATCACCCATCAGGTCGGAAATGAACATGTTGCTGAAGGTGAAGCTCACCTGCCCGTCCATCGTCGCAATCGTCACGAACGCGGCCGCAATCAACGTCAACTGCGTCAGGTAGTACGCGAGACTCCGCGCGATGCTGCGCGCGAAAGTCGTGGCGAGCATGATTACCAGCGCCATCACCGCGACAAAAATCTCGGCAGCTGCGGGGTAGAAGTCGGGAATGACGAAATTCATCTTCTGACCAATCCGAAAAAGTGTCTCGCGTGCTCGGTTAGAGCTTGCTCACGGCAACGTGCCGCAGGAGTTCATTGACCGAAGCGTGCATCACTTCGGTGAACGGGAACGGGTAGAGGCCCATCGCCAGCACGCACAGTGCGAGGATGCCGAGGAACAGGAACTCGCGCCCGCCGATGTCGTCCAGTTCGGCCACATGACCGTTGCCGACGACACCGAAAACGACCCGCTTGTACATCCACAGGGTGTAGGCCGCACCAAGGATCAAGGTGATCGCGGCAGCGAACGCAACCCAGAAATTGAACTGAACCGCGCCGAGCACGACCATGAATTCGCCGACGAACCCGCTGGTGCCCGGCAGACCCGCGTTCGCCATCGAGAACAGCATGAAGAAGGCGGCGAACTTCGGCATCGTCTTCACGACGCCGCCGTAGTCGGCGATGTTCCGCGAATGCATCCGGTCATACAGCACGCCAATGCAGAGGAACATCGCGCCCGAGACGAACCCGTGCGAGATCATCTGTACGATCGCGCCCTCGAGGCCGACCGGGTTGAACATGAAGAATCCGAGCGTGACGAATCCCATGTGGGAAATCGACGAATACGCCACGAGCTTTTTCATGTCCGTCTGGACCAGCGCGACGAAGCCGATGTAGATCACGGCGATCAGCGACAACACGATCATCATCGGCGCCATCGCCTGCGCGGCGTCGGGAACGATCGGCAGTGAGAAGCGCAGGAAGCCGTAGGCACCGAGTTTCAGTGCGATCGCCGCCAGGACCACCGAGCCGCCGGTCGGCGCCTCGACGTGCGCGTCAGGCAGCCAGGTATGGACCGGCCACATCGGCACCTTGACCGCGAACGCAATCAGGAAAGCCCAGAAAATCAGCGTCTGCGCGCCCATTCCCAACGGGAGCTGGTGCCAGTCGAGGATATTGAAGCTGCCGCCCGCCTCCATGAACAGGTAAAGCAGCGCGATCAGCATCAGCAGCGAACCGAGCAGTGTGTAGAGGAAAAACTTGATTGCGGCATAGACACGGTTCGCGCCGCCCCAGATGCCAATGACGAGGTACAGCGGAATCAGCGAGGCCTCGAAGAAGGTGTAGAAGAGGATCGCGTCGAGCGCCGAGAAAATTCCGTTCATCAATCCCGACATGATCAGGAAGGCGGCCATGTACTGCGCGACCTTCTCCTGGATCACCTGCCAGCCCGCGATCACGACAATGACAGTGATGAACGCGTTCAGCAGGATGAACATGACGGAAATGCCATCGACCCCGAGATGGTAGTTGATGTTGAACCGCGGAATCCACGGAAGCACTTCGGCGAACTGCATCGCGCTCGTGCTCGCGTCGAAGAGCGTATATAGCGGCAGCGTGATCACGAAACCGGCGATCGCCACCAGCAGGGCGAGCGACCGCGCGAGCGGTGCGTTACGGTCCGAACCGGTCGCTAGGACGAGCAATCCGCCGAGGATCGGAATCCAGATCGCGAGGCTGAGAAATGGCAAACCCGTCATCGTTACTTTCCGTCAAGTGCGTCGTTCGCCGACGCGCGTTTATCGTTATTCAGTATTCCAATCACCGGCTCAACCGAGGTTGAACCAGAAAGTGAGCAGAATGAAGACGCCGATGATCATCGCGAAGGCGTACTGGTACAGATGACCGGTCTGGAACAGCCGGGAAATCTGAGCAACCCACCCCACCAGCCGCGCGGTTCCGTTGACCGCGACGCCGTCGATCAGGCCCTGGTCGCCACCCTTCCACAAGCCCTTACCCAGCACCCGGGAGCCGCCGGCAAATACGATTTCGTTGAATCGGTCGAAGAAGTACTTGTTTTCGAGCAGTGCGTGCACCGGGCGGAAGGTCCGCTGTATCGCGGCCGGGATGTCCGGGCGCACCATGTAGAAGAACCATGCGAGCACGACCCCGGCCGTCGCAAGCCAGAACGGCGCGGTTTGCAGCCCGTGAAGTCCCATGCCGATCGCGCCGTGGAAGCTCGCGGCGAGTTCGGAAAGCCCGACGTGATTGTCGCCGACGTAAATGACGTCCTTGAACCAGTCACCGAACAGCATCGGCTCGATCGTGAAGAAACCGATGACGACCGATGGAATCGCGAGCAGAACGAGCGGCAACGTGACGACCCACGGAGACTCGTGCGGCTTCTGACCCGGCGCCAGACCGTGATGATGGTCCGTCGACGGTTCCTCATCGTCATGATCACCCTGATGATCGTGCTGGCCGTGGTTGCTGCCGAATCGCTCCTTGCCGTGGAAGACGAGAAAATACATCCGGAACGAGTAAAACGCCGTCACGAACACGCCGAACAGCACGCAGAACAGCGCATACCCCGCGCCGGGGATCGTCGAGGCATGGACGGCCTCGATGATCGAATCCTTCGAGTAGAAACCGGAAAAGAACGGGAAACCGATCAGCGCGAGCGAACCGAGCAGCGACGTGAACCAGGTCACCGGCATGTATTTCCACAGCCCGCCCATGTTCCGCATGTCCTGGTCGTGATGCATGCCGATGATCACCGAACCCGCGCCGAGGAACAGCAGCGCCTTGAAAAACGCGTGCGTCATCAGGTGAAACACGGCGGCCGAGTACGCCGACACGCCGAGCGCGACGGTCATGTAGCCGAGCTGCGACAGCGTCGAGTACGCAACCACGCGCTTGATGTCGTTCTGGACGATGCCGAGGAAGCCCATGAAAAGTGCGGTGGTCGCACCGATGACGAGCACGAAGGACAGCGCGACGTCCGACAGCTCGAACAGCGGCGACATGCGCGCGACCATGAAGATGCCGGCGGTCACCATCGTCGCGGCGTGGATCAGCGCCGAGATCGGTGTCGGGCCTTCCATCGAGTCGGGCAGCCACACGTGGAGCGGCACCTGGGCAGACTTGCCCATCGCACCGATGAAGAGGCAGATGCAGATCGCGGTCATCAGCGGCCAGCCGGTCACCGCCATGTCCTGGGCAGCAAGGTCGCCGGCACGGGCAAACACTTCAGCGTAATTGAGGCTCCCCGCATAGGCGGCGATCAGACCGATGCCGAGCAGGAATCCGAAGTCGCCGACCCGGTTGACGAGGAAAGCCTTGAGGTTCGCGTAAATCGCCGTCGGACGCTCGTACCAAAAACCGATCAGCAGGTAAGAAACGAGGCCGACCGCTTCCCAGCCGAAGAAGAGCTGAAGAAAGTTGTTCGCCATCACCAGCATCAGCATCGAGAAGGTGAACAGCGAGATATAGCTGAAAAAGCGCTGATACCCCGGGTCGTCGTGCATGTACCCGATCGTGTAGATGTGCACCATCAGCGACACGAACGTCACGACGAGCATCATCATCACGGTCAGCGAGTCGACCAGAAAGCCAACCTCGAAAACGAGGTTCCCGCTCGTCATCCATGTGTAGATCGTGCCGTTGAACGTGTTGCCCGCCTGGACGTCCTGATAGATGACGATCGACGCGGCGAACGCAATCGCGACGCCGAGAATCGTGACGATGTGGGCACCGACGCGGCCGATTGCCTTGCCGAACAGGCCGGCGAGAATCGCACCGGCGAGCGGTGCGAGCGGCACCAGGAGATAAAGCTTTTGCATATCCGTCATCGCGACGCTTCCTTAACCCTTGAGGCTGTCCAGATCATCCACGTGGATCGTCCGCAGGTTGCGGAACAGCACGACCAGAATCGCAAGGCCGATTGCCGATTCGGCCGCCGCGACGGTGAGGATGAAGAAAACAAAAAGCTGCCCTGCCAGATCGCCCAGGTAGTGGGAGAAGGCGATGAAGTTCAAATTGACCGCGAGCAGCATCAACTCGATCGCCATGAGCAGGACGATCAGGTTTTTCCGGTTGAGGAAAATCCCGACCACGCTGATCGCGAACAGGATCGCGCCCAGAATGAGATAGTGGGAAAGCGAAAGCATCAAAAACTCCCTGATTACACCGGCCGCACAGCCGCCGCTGTTCTTATTCTTTCTCGGCAGACATCGAAATCAGTTCGACACGTTCGTCGCGCCTGACCAAAACCTGTTCCGACGGATTGACGTACTTCACGCCTTTGCGTTTGCGCAGCGTCAGCGTCACCGCAACGATCATCGCCACCAACAGCAAGAGCGACGCGAGTTCGAACGGATAAACATAGTCGGTATAAAGCAGACGCCCCAGTTCGCGCGTGTTGCTGTACCCGCCTTGCGCGGCGGGCGGAGTGGGCATCGCTTCGAGGCCGAAGTACCGGCCGCCGAGCACGAGCGCCATCTCGACGACGAGCAGCACGCCAATCAAGGCGCCGACCGGCAGATAACTCCAAAAGCCCTGTCGCAGTCGGTCGAGATTGATGTCCAGCATCATGACCACGAACAGGAACAACACCATCACCGCGCCGACATAAACCATTATCAGCACGATCGCGAGAAATTCGGCGGCGAGCAACAGCCAGATGCCGCCCGCGGTAAAAAACGCCAGCACGAGGAACAATGCGGCCTGAACCGGATTGCGAGAGGTAATGACTCTCAGCGCCGAGAACACCATGATCGCGGAGAGAACGTAAAAGACGAAGGTCTTGAATTCCATGTTCTGTATTGTGGCGCCGACCGGCGCCCTCCCTTAGCGGTACTTGGCGTCGACTTCCCGGTCCGCGGCGATCTGCGCTTCGTACCGATCGCCGTTCGCCAGCAGCATCTGCTTGGTGTAGTAGAGGTCGCCGCGCTTTTCTCCGTGATACTCGAACACGCGCGTTTCGACGATCGCATCCACCGGACAGGCCTCTTCACAGAAGCCGCAAAAAATGCACTTCGTGAGATCGATGTCGTAACGCGTCGTCCGACGGGAACCGTCGTCACGCTGCTCGGACTCGATGGTGATGGCCAACGCGGGACAAATCGCTTCACAGAGCTTGCATGCGATGCAGCGCTCCTCGCCGTTTGGATACCGGCGCAACGCATGAAGGCCGCGGAAACGCGGACTCGCGGGGGTCTTCTCCTCCGGAAACTGGACGGTGATCTTGCGCGCGAACAGATGACGTCCCGTCAGCGCAAGTCCCTTCACGAGTTCCTTGAGGAACAGGCTACCGATGTAATCCTTGGCACCCATCTTCAGCCTCTCACTTCCAAATCGACAGTGGGGACATCATCCACACCGCAACCACGATCACCCAGACGAGCGTGATCGGAATGAATACCTTCCAGCCCAGACGCATGATGTGGTCATAGCGAAACCGGGGAAACGTTGCGCGGGCCCACAGGAACATGAACAGGATCGCCGCCGTCTTGAGCGCGAGCCAATGGAAACCGTCAGGCAGGAATCCAACCGGTGATAACCAGCCGCCAAGGAACAGGACCGATGTAAGGATCGACACCAAGATCATGTTCGCGTATTCAGCTAGGAAGAACAGCGCGAAGGCCATCCCCGAATACTCGACCATATGCCCCGCGACCACTTCCGACTCGCCCTCGACGACGTCGAACGGAGCGCGGTTCGTCTCGGCGATTCCGGAAATCAGGTAAACCACGAACATCGGCAGCAGTGGCAGCCAGTTCCACGACAGGAAGGAAAGTCCCATATCGTGAAATTGACCCTGCCCCTGCGATCGGACGATGTCGGAAAGATTCAAGCTAGAAGAGATCAGCAGGACGCAAATGAGGGCGAAGCCCATCGCGACTTCATACGACACCATCTGTGCTGCAGCGCGCATCGATCCCAGAAACGCGTACTTCGAGTTCGACGCCCAGCCGGCGACGATCACTCCGTAGACCTCGACGGACGTGATCGCGAGCAGGAACAGCAAGCCCGCATTGACGTCGGCGAGAACCATGCCGTCGCCGAACGGAACGACCGCCCAGGCAGCCAGCGACGGCGCGATCGCGAGAATCGGACCGAGGATGAAGAGCCCCTTGTTCGAGCTCGACGGAACGATGATTTCCTTGAACAGCAGCTTGAGCCCGTCGGCGATCGGCTGCAGGAGACCCTTCGGGCCGACACGGTTGGGACCGATACGGACCTGCATGTACCCGATGACCTTACGCTCAGCAAGGGTCAGGTAGGCAACGCACAGCATCAGCGGTGCGATGATCGCGACGATTTTGGTCAGAGTCCAAACCGCCGGCCACGCCGGGCCGAACAACTGCGCAACGGGTTCGAGCAACGCTTCCATCAGATACGCTCCACGCTGATTTCGCCGCAAATCGAGCCGAGCGCCGCGGTGGCGGGATGGGCAGCCGCGATCCGCACGCAATTGGGCGCCACGCCGTCGTCGGCAACGATTGCAAGTTCGGCGGTTGCAGCGCCCTGCTTCAGGCGGACACGACTGCCCGATTCGATTCCGAGCCGCGAAAGGGTCGCGGCGCTCGCGCGCGCGACGACTGCGGCAGCATCCCGCGTCTTTTGCAAGGGCGGCGAGCGGCGGACGAGCGGGTCGCCGAAGTAAATCGGGACGTCGCTGACACGCTCCAGCGCCTGCAAAGCCTTCGTCGGGGAGAGTTCGATGTCCTTGACGCCGTTACCGAGCCGTGCAACGACATCTTCCGACAACACCTCGGCTGCGACGGCCTCGGAATCGTTCTGGTCGAACCCATCGAGATCGAGGAGATTGCCGAGCACGCGCAACACCTTCCAGCCGGGTCGCGTGTCGCCTCGGGGACGGGCCACCGCGTTGAAGCTCTGCACCCTGCCCTCGCAGTTCACGAAGGTGCCGGACGTCTCCGTAAACGGAGAGACGGGCAGCAGCACATCGGCGCAAGACAGCAACGCGGGCGACGTGAAGCTCGACAGCGCAACGACCAGTTCGGCGCCTTGCAGCGCAGACACCGTCGCAGTGGGGTTCGCGAAATCGAAATCCGGTTCGGCGCCCAGCAAGACGTACGACTTCAGCGGCTGCTCGATCATCTGTCTCGCATTGAACCCGCCGACGATCGGCACTGCCTGCGCAAGATAGCCACCGACACTGTTCGCGGCCTCGCCGATCACCCCGAACGAACCACCGCTGATACGCGCGATCTCCTGGGCGACGAACTGCAGCTCTGCGGCGCGGGCGGATTGAACAGCGAAATTACCCAACCAGACGGCGACCCGACCGCCGCTCGCAAGGTTCTGGGCGATCGCACGCGCTTCGGCCGAGATCTCGCTCGGAGCCGACGCGGCAAGTGCGTCCGGCAGTGCGACGCCCTTTTCGCCCGCCAGTGCGGCGGCCACTTGCAGGAGCGTTGTGACCATTGCCGACGGCGCGACGACGACGCCGTTCCTCACCGGCAGGAGCCAGTCATCGGATGCCGCGTTTATCGAATCGACTTGAAGCCCCCGCTTCGCGGCCTGACGGACACGTTGCGCGAGAAGCGGCGCGTCCTTGCGGAAAAAACTGCCGACGACGAGCAAACGGTCGAGGATCGCGACGTCAGCGACCGCCATTCCGAGCCAGGGCGCGCCTTCCAGGTGGCCATCCGCGCGGAAGTCGGTCTGCCGCAGCCGGAAGTCGATATTGTCGGTTCCGAGTGCGCGGCCGAACTTCTGCAGAAGATGCAGTTCCTCGAGGGTCGAATGCGGCGAGGCGAGCATGCCGATCGCCGCCGGCCCGTGCTCCTTCGCAACGGCAAGCAATCCGTTTGCGGCAAACTCGAGCGCGGTCTGCCAGTCCGCCTGCTTCCATTCTCCGTCCTGCTTGACCATCGGGACCGTGAGCCGCTCCTCGCTGTTCAGGCCTTCGTACGAGAACCGGTCCTTGTCCGACAACCAGCACTCGTTGATTTCCTCGTTTTCGAGCGGTAGAACGCGCTTCACGACGTCGTGCTTCACTTGAACGATGAGATTCGAGCCGAGCGAATCGTGCGGGCTGATCGACTTTCGCCGCGACAGCTCCCAGGTGCGTGCGGCGAAGCGAAACGGTTTCGACGTCAGGGCTCCGACCGGGCAGAGGTCGATGATATTGCCCGACAGTTCGGAATCGACGGTCTTCTCGACGAACGGCATGATCTCGGCGTGTTCGCCGCGGAACGCCTGACCAAGTTCCATCATGCCAGCGATCTCGGTCGTGAAGCGGACACAGCGGGTGCAGTTGATGCACCGGGTCATGTCCGTCGCAACCAGCGGGCCGAGGTTTTTGTTGAAGACGACGCGCTTCTCTTCCTCGTAGCGGGACTGGCTGCTGCCATAACCCACCGCAAGGTCCTGCAACTGGCACTCGCCGCCCTGATCGCAGATCGGGCAGTCGAGCGGGTGGTTGATCAGCAGGAATTCCATCACGCCCTTTTGGGCCTTGATCGCCTGTTCGGACCGCGTCCACACTTTCATGCCATTGGTAACCGGCGTCGCGCAGGCGGGAAGCGGCTTCGGCGCCTTCTCGACCTGCACAAGACACATGCGGCAGTTCGCTGCAATGGAAAGCTTCTTGTGGTAACAGAAGTGCGGAATGTATGAACCAGCCTTCGTAGCAGCATCCATTACGGTGCTGCCGTCCTCGACCGATACTTGCTTGCCGTCGATTTCAATCTCTAGCATCACTGACTCACGTAGATTTTGCTGCCTTCGTACTGAACCTCGGGCGGCACAAGACATTTCTTGTTTTCGATGTGGTATTCGAATTCCGAGCCGAAGTGCTTGATGAAACTTTGCACCGGCATCGACGCCGCGTCGCCGAGCGCGCAAATCGTCCTGCCCATGATGTTGCCCGTCACCGAATTCAGCAGATCGAGGTCGTCTGGACGTCCCAAGCCGTTCTCGATCCGATGTACCACCCGGTACAGCCAACCCGTTCCTTCACGGCACGGGGTGCACTGGCCGCACGATTCCTCGAAGTAAAAATACGAGAGACGCTCGAGCGCCTTCACCATGCACGTCGTCTCGTCCATGACGATAACCGCGCCGGAACCGAGCATCGATCCGGCCTTCGCGATGGAGTCATAGTCCATCGTGCAATCCATCATGATCGCCCCAGGCAACACGGGCGCAGAAGATCCGCCGGGAATCACGCCCTTGAGCTTGCGCCCTCCGCGCATTCCACCGGCCATCTCGAGCAACTCGGAGAAAGGCGTCCCCAATTCGATCTCGTAGTTACCGGGCTTATTTACGTGCCCGGACACCGAAAACAGTTTCGTGCCCCCGTTGTTCGGCTTGCCGAGACCGAGAAACGCCTCGCCGCCCATGTTCATGATGAACGGGACGGACGCGAACGTTTCGGTGTTGTTGATCGTCGTGGGCTTCCCGTACAGGCCGTAACTTGCCGGAAAAGGCGGCTTGAAGCGCGGCTGCCCCTTCTTCCCTTCGATCGATTCCAGCAATGCGGTTTCTTCGCCGCAGATATAAGCGCCGTAACCGTGATGAGCGAACAATTCGAACGAGAACTCCGAACCCAGAATGTTTGCGCCGAGCAATCCGGCATTCCGTGCTTCAACCAGCGCTTCCTCGAAGCGCTGGTAAATTTCGAAAACCTCGCCGTGAATGTAGTTGTACCCGCGCTCGCAACCCATCGCATAGGCGGCGATCGTCATGCCTTCGATGACGCTGTGCGGGTTGTACCGCAGGATGTCGCGATCCTTGAAAGTCCCCGGCTCGCCTTCATCAGAATTGCATGCGAGATACTTCGACCCTGGAAACGAACGGGGCATGAAGCTCCACTTCAATCCCGTCGGAAAACCCGCGCCGCCCCGTCCCCGCAGCGAGGACGCTTTCAGCTCGGCGATGATCGCTTCGGGAGCGATCTTCTCGGCGACGATCTTTTTTAGCGCCGAGTAACCGCCGCGCTCGATGTAATCCTGTAACCGCCAGGTACGGTCGCCGTCGACGCCGGCGAGAATAAGTCCGCGTGCGCTCATTTGTCTTCCAGATCGGCCAGCAATTGATCGATCTTTTCCTCTGTCATCCAGCTGCACATGCGATGATTGTTCATCAGCAGTACCGGAGCATCGCCGCAAGCCCCCATGCACTCACCCTCCTTGAGGGTGAACTTGCCGTCGGGAGTGGTCTCGTTGAAGTCGATTCCAAGTTTTTGCTTCAGGTAATCCGCCGCATGCACGCCGCCGGACAGCGCACAGGGGAGATTCGTGCACACGGTGATCTTGTGTCGTCCCACCGGCTGCAGGTCGTACATGTTGTAGAAACTCGCAACCTCGTAGGCGGCGATCGCGGGCATGTCGAGATAGTCGGCGACGAACTCGATCGTTTCCTTCGCCAGCCAACCCTTTTCGATCTGCGCAATGCGCAGCGCCGACATTACCGCAGACTGTTTCTGATCGACCGGGTACTTCGCAATCTCGCGGTCGATCTGTTGTAGCGATTCCAGACTCAGCATTTCGTACTCGTCTTCCCGGGTTGCGTGTCGACGTTCGTCATTTCGTTCCGTCAGCGGTCGATTTCGCCAAAGACAACGTCCATCGTGCCGATGATGGCGACGACGTCCGCGATCATGTGGCCGCGCGCGATTTCGTCCATCGCGGCGAGGTGTGCGAAACCGGGCGCGCGGAGCTTGAGCCGGTAGGGTTTGTTGGCGCCGTCGGACACCGCGTACACCCCGAACTCACCCTTCGGATGTTCGATTGCGGCGTAGACTTCGCCGCTGGGAACGTGCATTCCTTCGGTGAAGAGCTTGAAATGGTGGATCAACTCCTCCATGTTGCTCTTCATTCTTTCGCGCGGCGGCGGCGCGACCTTGTAATTGTCGACAATTACCGGACCGGGATTCTTACGCAGCCACTCGATGCATTGCTTGACGATCCGGTTCGACTGCCGCATCTCTTCCATGCGGCAGAGATACCGGTCATAGCAATCACCGTTCTTGCCGACCGGGATATCGAAATCGAGCCGGTCGTACACCTCGTACGGCTGCTTCTTGCGCAAATCCCACGCAATGCCGGATCCACGCAGCATCGGCCCGGTGAACCCCCAGGCTTTCGCCTGCTCGGGCGTCACGACGCCGATACCGACGGTACGCTGCTTCCAGATCCGGTTATCGGTCAGAAGCGTCTCGTAGTCGTCGCAATAGCCCCCAAACCGTGCCGTGAAGTCCTCGAGAAAATCGAGCAGCGAGCCCTGCCGATTCTCGTTCAGCTCGCGAACCGTATTCGCGTTCTTGAACTTGTTGGTCTCGTACTGCGGCATCCGGTCAGGGAGATCGCGATAGACGCCGCCCGGCCGATAGTAGGCGGCGTGCATCCGCGCGCCCGAAACCGCCTCGTACGCGTCCATGAGATCTTCGCGCTCACGGAACGTGTACAGCACCATCGTCATTGCGCCGATATCGAGCGCGTGAGTACCGATACCGAGAAGATGATTCAGAATCCGCGTGACTTCATCGAACATTACGCGGATGTACTGCGCACGCAGCGGTACTTCGATACCGAGCAAGCGCTCGATCGCCATGCAATACGCATGTTCGTTGCACATCATCGACACGTAGTCGAGTCGATCCATGTACGGAACGGACTGCACCCAGGTGCGTGTTTCGGCCAGCTTTTCAGTGCCGCGGTGAAGCAGCCCGATATGCGGGTCAGCCCGCTCGACAACTTCCCCGTCCAACTCGAGGACAAGGCGCAACACGCCGTGCGCGGACGGGTGCTGCGGCCCGAAGTTGATCGTGTAATTGCGAATCTCAGCCATTGCCGACATCCCCGTAGTTCTCTTCGCGCACGATGCGCGGTGTATTCTCGCGCGGCTCGATCGTCACCGGCTGATAGACGACTCGCCCCTGCTCCGGGTCGTATCGCATTTCGACGTAGCCGGACACCGGAAAGTCCTTGCGGAATGGATGCCCGACGAATCCGTAGTCCGTCAGGATGCGGCGCAAATCGGGATGGCCGGCAAACAGGATCCCGTATAGATCGAATGCCTCGCGCTCATACCAGTTGGCACCGGGCCAAATGCCGACCAGCGATTCGAGCACCGGAAACGCATCGTCGTCAGCAAAAGTCCGCAGGCGCACGCGCCAATTGTGCGTGAGCGAAAGAAGGTGCACCGCAACCGCGAACCGCTTGCCCGCCCAATCACCTTGCCGGTAAGCGGAATAATCGAGTCCGGAGAGATCGATCAATTCCTCGAACCGCAAATCGAGGTGATCGCGCAGAATCTGCGCGACCGAAGTGTGCGCACTCGCCGCGACTTCGATCGTCACTTCGCCACGATCAACGACGATCGATTGCAGGCTCCCACCCAGGACATCCTTCAGCGACTGACTCAGACGTTCCAGCTTTGCACTCATAAATGGGCCACTCGTCACCGCGCGATGGTGTTCGTGCGCTTGATCTTGTTCTGCAACTGGATGATTCCGTAAAGCAGCGCCTCGGCGGTCGGGGGGCAACCGGGGACATAGACGTCCACCGGCACGATCCGGTCGCAGCCTCTGACAACGGAATATGAATAGTGGTAATAACCGCCGCCGTTCGCGCAGGAGCCCATCGAAATGACCCACCGCGGCTCGGCCATCTGGTCATACACCTTGCGCAGCGCCGGCGCCATCTTGTTGCACAGAGTCCCGGCGACGATCATCAGGTCCGACTGGCGCGGACTCGGCCGGAACACGACGCCGAACCGGTCCAGGTCGTAACGCGCACATCCCGCGTGAATCATTTCGACTGCACAGCACGCCAATCCGAACGTCATGGGCCACAACGAGCCGGTTCGCGTCCAGTTGATTACCGCATCGAGCGAAGTTGTCACGAATCCTTCGCGAAAGACGCCCTCAATACTCATACCTCACTCCCAGTCGAGCGCACCGTTTTTCCACTCGACGACATAGCCGATTACCAGCACGGCAAGAAACAGCATCACCGACCCAAATACGAACCAGGCAATTTCGCCAGCCGCAATGAATTCCTGGAAGACGGTCGCCCATGGAAACAAAAAGGCGATTTCGAGGTCGAAAAGAATAAAGAGAATCGCTATCAGATAATAGCGAACGTCGAATTTCATGCGCGCGTCTTCGAACGCCTCGAAACCGCACTCATAGGGCGACAGCTTTTCACTGCCAGGTCGATAGGGAGCAAGAAGACGACCGAGAATTACCGGGACAAGCCCGAATCCCAGACCAACGAGGATGAACATCAGAACAGGAAAGTAATTTTCCAGCATCGCACCACACCCCGTTTGAATTTCTCGTCAATTCCAGCTTCAGAGAAGAAGCCGCAAGAAAACGCCCGCTTTCGCGGGCGATCTCGAATACTGGTGCCGACGGTGAGACTCGAACTCACACGGCTTTCGCCACCACCCCCTCAAGATGGCGTGTCTACCAATTTCACCACGTCGGCACGTTTGTTACAGCCACAAAATTATACGACGTTTTTCCGACTACGCAAAGCCTAAAGAAATCTATTTTGGGATCGATTGTGCTTTCGAATCCTGCGGCACTCCGTCGCCCGTCGCACCAGCGGCGCCTGCCGGGGCCACTGCGGGAGCGGCGCCTTCCATCACGCTCGTCGGCCGCGCCGGCTTATCACTTGCGAGGTAACTGAGCCCAAGGCTCGTCGCAAAAAAAATCGCCGCCAAAACCGCCGTCGTCCGACTCAGGAAATTCGCAGAGCCCGAGGATCCGAAAACACTGCCGGAAGCCCCGCCGCCAAACGCCGCACCGGCATCGGCGCCCTTTCCATGCTGCATCAATACCAGACCGATTACGCCAAGCCCGACGAGCACGTGAACCGTCAGAACGAGTGAGAAAACGAGATTATTCATTTAAGACCTTCGAATTGCCGCACATTATCCTGCCAAGCGATCCGTGCCGCTTCGCAGATACCGAGAAATTGGGCGGCGATCAACGAAGCCGCCCCGATCAAGCCCCCATCCGAATCCGGCAAACCGAACAGGGGTCCCGCACTCTCCGGTTTCACGCTTCCACCGTAAAGGATTCTGACGTCGTCGGCCCCGGGGGTTCGATCCGCAAGCCAACCGCGCACGAAAGACAGGACGCTCTGGACCTGAGCAGCGGAAGCGGCTTGCCCCGTGCCGATGGCCCAGACGGGTTCGTACGCGATCACCAGCTTGGAGAGTGACGAAGCACCGACAATCCCGGCCACGGCATCGAGTTGCCCTCGAAGGACTGCTTCCGTCCGTCCCGATGAACGCTCTTCGAGCGACTCTCCTACGCAGAGGATCGGAACAAGCCCGACACGCATCGCCGCCAAGGCCTTTCGACCGACGAGTGCGGAGTCGTCGCCGAACATCGATCTTCGTTCCGAATGACCGACGATCGTGTAGCGACAACCGAAGTCCGCGAGCATCGCCGCGCTCACTTCCCCGGTATATGCCCCCTCCGCAAATTCGCTGACGTCCTGCGCCCCGAGAGTGACGGAAGCACCGGAAAGAAGCTCCCGAGCCTGAGCGAGGTACGGAAATGGAACGCAGACCGCGCAATCGACTTCATCGGGCACCCGCGTCGAGAGCGCGCCGAGCAACTCCCGGTTGCGGGCCAGATCGCCGTTCATTTTCCAGTTCCCGACGACAAGCTTACGTCTCATCCGCCCCGAACCCAATAAAATCGTGCGATTCTATCCTGCCTGACCGCGCATGGTAAAGACGAATGCGGAAGTTGCCGACCCTGCAGCGGGTTCGACGCGGAGCGCGCGACCTCGGCATATCCGGCCGCAGTACATACAGCCCGGCCCCTTCAGCCGAACCGACCGGTAATGTAATCTTCCGTTTCGCGGCGAGTCGGATTGACGAAAAGTTGTCGCGTCCGTCCGAATTCGATCAGTTCCCCGAGGTACATGTACGCCGTGTAGTCGGATACGCGGGCCGCCTGCTGCATGTTGTGGGTCACGATCAGAATCGTGACGCGTTCGCGCAACTGGTCGATCAGCTCTTCGATGCTTGCCGTCGCGATCGGGTCGAGCGCGGAAGTCGGCTCATCGAACAGGAGCACTTCAGGGTCGGTCGCAAGACAACGTGCGATGCACAGCCGCTGCTGCTGCCCGCCCGACAACGCGAAGGCGGGGTCGTTGAGGCGCTTCTCCACCTCCGTCCACAGGGCGGCCCCCTTCAGCGCCTGCTCGACGCGGTCGTCGAGCACGGATCGGCTCCGCTCTCCGCGCACCCGCAATCCGTACGCGACGTTCTCGTAGATCGATTTCGGAAACGGATTCGGCTTCTGGAAAACCATCCCGATCCGCATGCGTACTTCGATCGGATCGACGGACGCGTCGAGAAGATTCGTGTTGTCGGGATAAAGCCGGATCGCCCCTTCGTAGCGATTGCCGGGATACAGGTCGTGCATCCGGTTGCACGCACGAAGGAGGGTCGATTTCCCGCAACCGGACGGGCCGATCAGGGCAGTCACCTGTTTCTCGTGAATCGGCAGCGTTATTGACTTCAACGCTTTGAAGTTGCCGTAGTAGAAACTGAAATCCTCTGCGGCGGCTTTGACGGCGGGAGTGTTTGACTGGGGCCGCTCATCCGCGCCCCGCTCCCTGAGGGCGGTCGCGACGCTGCCCGCCGCGGGTGCTGCGACCGAATCGTTGTCCGAAAGATTGCTGGAACGCATCGGGGCGCTTCCTACCATTTGATGTCCTTGCGCAAGTGATAACGAATCCAGATCGACACCGCATTCATGGCCAGGGTCATAAGAACCAGGATGAAGCCGGCTGCAGCTGCGTTCTGCTGGAAAGCCTCCTCCGGGCGCGAGGTCCAATTGAACATCTGGATCGGCATCACGGTGAAACCCGATTTGAGCCAATCGAAATTGATCCACGGAAATTCCGGGCCGATCGGTGACTCGGGAAGGAAAGCGATGAAGGTCAGCGCGCCGATCGTTATGATCGGCGCCGTTTCTCCGATCGCGCGCGACATCCCGATGATGACGCCGGTGAGAATTCCCGGCATCGAATACGGGACGATGTGGTCGCGCGTGACCTGCCATCGCGTGGCGCCAACGGCGTAGGCCCCCTCTCTGATGTGCTGAGGTATCGAACGGATCGCTTCGCGCGTGGCGACGATGACGACCGGCAGGATCAGGAGCCCGAGGGTCAGGCCCGCCGAAAGGATGCTCTGACCGAAGCCGAACGTGTATACGAAGACGCCCAGGGCCAGCAGGCCGTACACGATCGACGGAACGCCGGCGAGATTCGTAACATTGATCTCGATGATCTCGGTGATGAGGTTCTTCGGCGCGTACTCTTCCAAATAGACGCCCGCGGCGACACCCAAGGGCACCGCGGACAACGCGGTGACAAGCATCACGAGCAGCGAACCCACCCAGGCCGAGAGGATGCCGGCCTGCCCGGCACGCCGTGACGGGAAATTCGTGAAGAATTCAGGGGTCAGCCGCTCCCAGCCGGAGTAAGCCATTTGCAGGAATAGCGCGAGAAAGGTCAGCACACCGACCATCAGCGCAATGACGCCTGCCACGGCAAAGATGATGTCCCAGCGCTTGTTGCGCCGGACGATGCCGTGGATGATCGAGAGTTCGGAAGATTTCATGCTCGCCCTCTCAGTAAGCTTCGCGGAAGCGGCGGCGAATGATCTGACCCGCGATGTTGAGCAGCAGCGTCATCAACATCAGACTCAATCCGGCCGCGAAGATCGACTGGTAGCCGATCGAACCGTGGGGCAAGTCGCCCAGGGCCACCTGCACGATATACGCCGAGATCGTCTGCGCCTGCTCCATCGGGTTCACCGTGAAATTCGGCTGCATCCCCGCTGCCACGGCGACAATCATCGTCTCACCGACCGCCCGAGAAATCCCCAATACATATGCAGAAAGGATTCCCGAAAGCGCTGCGGGAAAGACGACCCGGACGGCGGTCTGGAACTTCGTGCTGCCCATCGCGTAGGCGCCCTCGCGCATGCTCATCGGCACGGCCCGCATCGCATCCTCCGCGAGCGAGCTGACGTAGGGAATGATCGCGATGCCCATGACGATGCCGGCGCCGAGCATGTTGAACCCGGGCAGGCTCGGAATGAAGACTTGCAGCAGCGGGATGACGACCGCGAGCGCGAAATAGCCATAGACGATCGTCGGGATTCCGCCGAGAAGCTCCAGAAAGGGCTTCACCACTTCACGAACGGCTGCGGGTGCGAACTCGGACAGGTAAATCGCGATCGTCGTCCCGAGCGGGATCGCCACGACGAGGGCCACCAGCGAAGTTGTCAGCGTCCCGGCGAGCAGCGGCAGGATCCCGTAATGCGGATCGGCGAAAAGAGGCGTCCACATCGTATCCGTAAGAAAATCCAGCAGCGGGACGGTCTCGAAAAAGTGAAACGATTCGCTGACGAGCACCCAGATGATGCCGATCGTCGTGAGAACGGACACGCCCGCGGCCCCGAACAGGAGCAACTCGATAACGCGCTCCCTGAAATTGCGCAGCCCTTTCTTCGCCAACCGGTCGCTCACGACCGTCGGCGGAAATTGGGCACTCCCCACAGCGCTGACAGTGTCGGTATCTTTCATTCTTCAACGGCAACGAAAAAACTTGCGCACGGCCCACGCCGTGCGCTTCGTCAATTAGAGTTTCGCTTCGCGGCTCAGCAGCGAATCGATCGTCACGCCGATTTCGGGCTCACCGCCGAAGACCGTGCCGACCTTTTTCTTGGCGATATGATCCAGGGCCGTTTCATAAGCCTTCGCGGGGAGCGGAACGTACTTGACTTCCGCGGCGAGTTCGCCTGCGTTCTTTAAGTAAAAAGTCACGAAATCGCGCACTTCCGGCCGCTCCAGCGATTTCTCGCTGAGATAGATGAAGATCGGCCGCGACAGCGGGTTATATGAGCCGTCCGCAACGGTCTGCGGCGACGGTTCCACGGCCTTGCCCGACGCATTCACGATCGGCACCGCCTTCAACTTGCCCTTGTTCTCGGCGTAGTACGCGTAGCCGAAATAGCCGATCGCATTCACGTCGCGCGACACGCCCTGGACCAGCACGTTGTCGTCTTCCGACGCAGTGTAGTCGCCACGCGAGGATTTCGCCTTGCCGACGACGGCTTCGGTGAAGTAATCGAAGGTCCCCGAATCGGAACCTGCGCCGAAGAGCTTGAGCGGGGCGTCGGGGAAAGAGGCGTCGACCTGCTTCCAGGTCGTGACCGTTCCCTGCGAAGCCGGCTCCCACATCTTCTTGAGCTGCTCGACGCTCAATCGCTTGACGAATTCGTTCTTCGGATTGACGACGACAGTCAGCGCATCGAACGCAACCGGAATCTCGTAGTACTTGATGCCGGCCTGGCCGCAAGCCTCCATCTCCTTCTTCAGGATCGGACGCGACGCGCCGGCTACGTCGATCTCGCCGCGGCAGAACTTCTTGAAGCCCCCGCCGGTGCCGGAAATCCCGACCGTCACCTTCACTTTCCCCTTCACGGATTTCTGGAAATCCTCAGCGACCGCTTCGGTGACGGGAAACACCGTACTCGAGCCGTCCACCTTGACGACGGATTGGGCCTGCGCGAACTGCGGACCGAAGGCGACGACTGCGGCGGCGAAAGCGATCTGCTTCATACGAGACATGCAAAATCTCCTGTTGGCGAACCATGTCGATTCGAAATCGACGTCATCGGAATGCAGGACGTCGCGCGGCGGCGCGCGACACAGCAGAAACACGCCCGAAACGGACCTCAGGGCATAGACGCCGCCGCCTCGCGTTTCGCCTCGGCACCTGCTGAAGCGCCGCTGCGCCGAGCCCTGGACCGGTACGAGCACGCGCAGTGTAGAGATCGCAGATTTCAGGAATGTGACATGTCACAATCCGCGGGCCGGTTTCGACCCTCCTCGGCATCAAGCTCGTCGCACCCCAACCTGGCCGAATCCGGCCCGTCGCAGCTCAGAGAGTGCAGCGCGTGATGCAGTCGGCAATTCTTCCGGCGAGTCGCTCCACCTCGACCGCATCCTGGCCTTCAACCATGACGCGCAGGAGCGGTTCGGTGCCCGAGGGTCGCAAGAGTACCCGGCCGCGGTCGCCCAGCTCGGACTCCGCCTGCGCGCGGGCCCGATCGATACGCTTGTCCGCCTGCCAGTCGAAACCGGACGGCAGACGCACATTGACAAGTTTTTGCGGATAAAAAACGAGGTCCGCGCAGGCCTCGGCAAGGGTCTGTCCGCTTTCGATCAGGGCAGCCAGAACCTGCAGCGCTGACACGATGCCGTCGCCGGTCGTGTGCCGGTCAAGGCAAATGATATGGCCGGAATTCTCGCCGCCGAGTTTCCACCCGCGCTCGTGAAGCATTTCCAGCACGTAACGGTCGCCGACCTTCGCGCGGGCGAACGGAACACCGAGCCGCGCGATCGCATGCTCGAAGCCGAGGTTGCTCATCTGCGTGCCGACGACCCCCTCGAGACGGCCGGCCGCCTTCCTCGCACGTGCAATGACGTACAGCAGCTTGTCGCCGTCGTAGATACTCCCGTCGCGGTCGACCATGATCAGCCGGTCACCGTCGCCGTCGAGCGCGATCCCTAGATCGGTCCCGTTGGCGAGGACCGCCGCCCGCAGGGTTTCCGGACAAGTGGCGCCGACCTCGTCATTGATGTTCAGGCCGTTCGGATCCACGCCGACCGTCACCACTTCTGCGCCGAGTTCATGGAAAACGCTGGGAGCGATGTGGTAGGCCGCCCCATGCGCACAGTCCAGCGCAATTCGCAGGCCGCGCAAATCCAGGTCGTTCGGGAACGTGCTCTTGCAGAACTCGACGTACCGACCCGCGGCGTCGTTGATGCGGCGTGCCTTGCCGAGCGAAGCGGATTCGGCGCATGTCATCGGGCGATCGACGAGCGTCTCGATCTCTTCCTCGATCGCGTCGGGCAGCTTCGCACCGCTTGCCGAGAAAAACTTGATCCCGTTGTCGTAATAAGGGTTATGGGAGGCGGAGATCACGACGCCTGCCTGCAGACGAAGCGCGCGGGTAAGGTACGCGACCGCCGGCGTCGGAACGGGACCGGCGAGCATTACGTCGACACCTGCAGCGGCGAAACCCGCTTCGAGCGCCGCTTCCAGCATGTACCCGGAAATGCGCGTGTCCTTGCCGATCAGCACGGCCGGGCGGTCGCCGTGCGGCAACTGTCCGCGTGACACGAGCGTCACGCCCGCGGCAAATCCGAGCCGCATGACGAAATCCGGCGTGATTGTCGAGTCGCCCACCCTGCCCCGGACGCCATCGGTGCCGAAATACTTCCGTCCCATTTTTCTCCCCGAAAATCGAAATGGGCGAATTATGGCATTACCGCGCTCGACCTCCGGGCCTTCAGCTCGACACTGTTACGTTCTCGACGGCCTCCCAGACCGAAAGAGCGTCGCGCGTCGCTGCGACGTCATGCACGCGTACGATGCGTGCGCCCCGTTCGACCGCCATCAATGCAGCGGCAACGCTCGCGGGTGTCCGCTCGGCGACCGCTCGTCCGGTGATCGCCCCCAACATCGATTTGCGCGAAACGCCGATGAGGACCGGCCACCCGGTGGCGGCGAAACGATCGAGCGCGCGAAACATCGCGAGGTTGTGCTCGAGCGTCTTGCCGAACCCGAACCCCGGGTCGATCGTGATGCGGCTTTTGTCGATGCCCTGCTCTTCGAGTTCGCGAACTCTCTGTGCCAGAAAATCGAGTACTTCGCCGACGACATCGTCGTAGTGCGGGCTCGATTGCATGCTTCGCGGCTCACCCTGCATGTGCATCACGCACACGGCCGCGTCGCTGCCGCGAAGCGCGTCGGCCGCGCCGGCCGCGCGGAAACCGTTGATGTCGTTGATCAGGCTCGCGCCGGCCGCGAGCGATGCGCGCATGACGGCCGGCTTCACCGTGTCGATCGAAACCGGAACCGGCCAATCGGCAAGCCGCTCGACGAGCGGCACGACCCGGTCGAGTTCCTCCTCCTCGGAAACGGATTGCGAACCCGGACGCGTCGATTCTCCGCCGAGATCGAGGAAATCGGCACCGGCTTCGACGGCTGCCTCGCAGCGGCGCAGCGCGCCGTCGACGTCGCGTCCGAGCCCGTCGCCGGAGAAGGAGTCCGGCGTCACGTTGATGATTGCCATGATCCGCGGACGCGCGAGATCGATTTCGAAACGACCGCACTTGAGCATCTGCATACGACCCCCGAAAAGAAACGGCCGGCTTGCGCCGGCCTTCGTAGCTCGGATCAATAGGCCTCGATCAGGCCGCGGGAGCCGGAGCCGTAGGCGCTGCGCCCGGCGCGTCGTCCTTCGGCGCGCGGCGCGCCGGCTGCGAACTCGGCTTCGGCGGACGCGGAGGACGGCCGGCCATGATGTCGTCGATCTGCTCCGCATCGAGCGTTTCCCACTCGAGCAGCGCACTCGTCATCGCCTCGATCTTGTCGCGGTTCTCCTCGATCAGCCGCCGCGCCAGCGCGTACTGTTGATCGATGATGCGGCGAATCTCGGCGTCAACCTTCTGCATCGTCGCCTCCGACACGTTGCGATGGGTGGTCACCTGGCGGCCGAGGAAGATCTCGCCTTCCTCTTCCCCATACACCATCGGGCCGAGCGTATCCGACATCCCCCACTGCGTCACCATCCGGCGGGCAAGATCCGTGGCCCGCTGGAAGTCGTTCGACGCGCCGGTCGTCATCTGGTCCATGAACAACTCTTCGCAGATCCGGCCGCCAAAGAGCACCGCGATCGTCTGCAGCAGACGTTCGCGATCCTGGCTGTAGCGGTCCGTTTCGGGCAACTGCATCGTCACGCCGAGCGCCCGCCCGCGCGGAATGATCGTGACCTTGTGGACCGGATCGGTCTTATCGAGCAGCTTCGCGACGACCGCGTGGCCCGACTCGTGGAACGCGGTGTTCCGCCGTTCCTCTTCAGGCATCACCATCGAGCGCCGCTCGGAACCCATCATGATCTTGTCCTTGGCGCGCTCGAAGTCTTCCATGTCGACCAGGCGCTTGCCACCGCGGGCCGCAAAGAGCGCCGCCTCGTTCACGAGGTTCGCGAGATCGGCGCCGGAAAAACCCGGGGTCCCGCGTGCAAGGATGACGGGCTCGACGTCGGGCGCAATCGGCACCTTGCGCATATGCACCTTCAGGATCTGTTCGCGCCCCCGAATGTCGGGCAAGGGGACAACCACCTGACGGTCGAAGCGGCCCGGGCGCAGCAACGCCGGATCGAGAACGTCCGGGCGGTTCGTCGCCGCGATGACGATCACGCCTGTCTGACCTTCGAAGCCATCCATCTCGACGAGCAACTGGTTCAGCGTCTGCTCCCGCTCGTCGTTACCACCGCCCATGCCGGCACCGCGCTGGCGGCCCACGGCATCGATCTCATCGATAAAAATGATGCACGGCGCGTGCTTCTTCGCCTGCTCGAACATGTCGCGGACCCGGGCCGCACCGACACCGACGAACATCTCGACGAAGTCCGAACCGGAGATCGAGAAGAACGGTACTTTCGCTTCGCCCGCTATCGCCTTTGCAAGCAACGTCTTGCCGGTACCCGGCGAACCAACCATCAACACGCCCTTCGGGATGTGTCCGCCGAGCTTCTGGAACTTGGACGGGTCGCGCAGGAAGTCGACAAGCTCCGAAACTTCCTCTTTCGCCTCGTCGCACCCGGCGACGTCGGCGAACGACAGCGAGTTCGCACTTTCGTCGAGCATCCTCGCCTTCGACTTGCCGAACGAGAACGCTCCGCCCCTGCCGCCGCCCTGCATCTGCCGCATGAAAAACACCCAGACGCCGATCAGCAGCAGCATCGGGAACCACGACACGAAGATGCTCATCAGGAAGGACTGCTCCTCCTCGGGCTTGCTCGCGTTGACCGCCACACCCGAGCGCATCAGGTCAGACACCATCCAGATGTCCTGCACGCCGGGGGTGTAGACGGTGATCTGCCGCCCTTCCTGCGTCGTGGCACGCACGAGACGCCCATCGATCGTCGCCTTCGCGATGCGACCGGCACGGGCCTCCTCGAGAAACTGGGAGTACTCCATCGTGTTGGTCGACACCTGCCGCGTGTTGAACTGGTTGAATACCGTCATCAGCACGACGCCGATAACCATCCAGATCGCGAGATTCTTGAAGAGATTATTCAACTTCTTTCCTTGAAAGCCCAACTGGGGCAGCGACAGATTGACCCATTCTAGTGGCGAACGTTCCGCGGCGTAAACCAATCGTCCCGATGGTCCCGGGCAATGGCGACGGCGTGGTGCCGGCGGCCGATCTGCTCGTTCTCCCCGCGGAGTTGGGGGCGTCCGTGGATTATTCAAGTCCGTCGGGAAGAATCTCCCGTTTCAGGCAGGCCGAACCGGCGTTCGAGTCCGCTCAGTCCCCCCGCTTTCCTAATCCGAGCAGATAAACTTCCGGGCTGCGATCGCGCGAGGCCTTCGGCTTGCGCACCTGCAGCGAGTTGAAATGCCTCTGGATTTCGCCCCGGTACTGCATGAACCCGTCGCCCTGGAAAACCTTCACGAGGAACGAACCGCCCGGCTTCAGATGCCGTGCGGCAAAGTCGAGTGCGAGTTCGCCGAGGTAAATCGATCGTGCCTGGTCCACCGTATCGATCCCGGACATGTTCGGCGCCATGTCCGAGAGTACGACGTCGGCGCGCAAGTCGCCGAGCCGTGTCTCGAGTTCCCTGAGCACCGCTTCGTCCTGAAAATCCCCTTGCAGGAATTCGACCCCCGGCAGCGCCTCGAACGCGAGAAGATCGAGCGCGAACACGCGGCCTGCCGCGCCTACGCGCCGCAATGCGACCTGCGACCACGAACCCGGCGCCGCGCCGAGATCAACGACGACCATCCCGGCCCGCAACAGACGGTCGCGATCGTCGATCTCCATGAGCTTGAACGCGGCCCGCGAGCGATAGCCCTCGCTCTTCGCGCGCTGGACGTAGGGATCGTTCACGTGCTCCTGCATCCACGCCTTGCTGGTCTTGGTTCGCTTCATCGGAGTAGAATCCATGCCCCTGAAAGATTTGAGAAAATAATGAGCGAGCTTACCCCCGCCCGGCGGCGCGAATTGCGGGCGAGCGCCCACCATCTGAATCCCGTCGTCAGCATCGCCGGAAACGGTCTGACACCGGCGGTCATGGGCGAGATCGACCGCTCCCTGCAGGCGCACGAGCTGATCAAGATAAAAGTCCATGGCGCGGAGCGCGACGCCCGCGAAGAACTGATGAAAGCCCTCTGCGACGCCGTCGGCGCCTCCCCGGTTCAGCATATCGGCACGATCCTCGTCGTGTGGCGCGAGCGACGCGAAGAAGCCGAAAAGACGGCCCCGGCGAAATCGGCCAACCCGGCCGCGAACACCACGGGCCTCGCGAAAGCGAAATCCGCCCGGGCCTTCGCCGCCGCAGCGCGTCGTACCGCGCTCATCAAGGCGGCCTCGGACAAGAAGCGTCTCGCGGCAAAGCGGACGCGCGCCGCCACGAAAAAAGCCGGACCGGCTCGCGGAAACTGACCGCCGCTGACGGACGGTTCGTCAGCGGCCCAGCAACTTCCGCGTGCCGAGGATCAGAAGTAACCCGAGCGCGCTCTGGACGAGATAGAGCACGCTCGAAATGCCATGCCACGTCGCGAAGCGGCCCCGCATCACGGTGTCCATCACTTCACGGGGCCACGCGTCCGCCTTCATCTGCGCCATCAGCGGCTGGATACCGAACTGGCTCGCGAGGGTCGTCAGCAGCATCACCACGACGAGCCAGAAGATCCAGCTTCGAAAAGCCCGCCAACCTTGGCGCATGAGGAGGAAACCGAGGACGTACACGGACGCGCCGATTCCGATCCAGCCGACGATCGCAAACAGGCGTCCGGCGACGTTGCCGGCAAGCATCCGATCGCCGAGCATGCTGAACAGTGTCGGCGCGACGATGTAGCCGATCGACCACATCGCCCCGATCCATAACGTCGTCAGCACGAGCAAGAACTGCTCGGAAAGACGACTCACGGTGCCGACCAGCCCCGATTGGAAAGCGCCACGGAATTCGGAACGATGGGACTCACACGTAACGGACGTCGATGATCTCGTACTCCCTCAACCCGCCCGGCGCCTGAACTTCCGCGATGTCGCCGGCGAACTTGCCGATCAGCGCCCGGGCGATCGGGGAGCTGATCGAAATCTTGTTTTCCTTCACGTCGGCCTCGTCGTCGCCGACGATCTGGTACGTCACCGTCAATCCCGATTCCATGTCCTCGAGTTCGACGGTCGCGCCGAACACACACCGGCCGTCCGCGTCGAGCAGCTTCGGATCGATGACCTGGGCGTTCGAGATCTTCCCCTCGAGCTCCTTGATCCGGCCCTCGATGAAGCCCTGGCGCTCCTTTGCCGCGTCGTATTCCGCATTTTCCGAAAGATCGCCGTGCGAACGCGCCTCCGCGATGGCGGCGATGACGTTCGGACGGTCGACGGTCTTGAGCCGGTGCAGTTCCTGGCGGAGCTTTTCCGCTCCGGTAACGGTGACAGGCGTCTTGCTCATGATTGTTTTTTCACTTCGGCGTGCAGCGATTGCAGCCCATAGACTTGGAGCCCTTCGAGGTGGCGCATGCCCATGCACGCGGCGCGCGCGCCCTCGATCGTCGTGAACACCGTGAGCTTCGCTGCGAGCGCGCTGGTGCGGATCGACCGCGAGTCGACGATCGCCTGGCGCTTTTCTTCGACGGTGTTGATCACGAGGCTGATTTCGTTGTTCTTGATCATGTCGACGACGTGCGGGCGGCCCTCATTGACCTTGTTGACGACGGTCACGGGAAGGCCCGCTGCGTCAATCGCCGACGCCGTGCCGCGCGTCGCGACGAGACCGAAACCGAGTTCATGCAATTCGCGCGCGACCTCGACCGCGACGCCCTTGTCGGACGGCTTGACGCTGACGAACGCCGTCCCCGACTGCGGCAGCCGCACCCCGGCCGCGAGCTGCGACTTGACGAAGGCTTCCGCAAAGCTGCGGCCGACGCCCATCACTTCGCCCGTCGACTTCATTTCCGGCCCGAGAATCGTATCGACGCCCGGGAATTTCACGAACGGAAATACCGCTTCCTTGACCGAGTAGTACGGCGGAACGACCTCCCCGGTAACGCCCTGGCTCACGAGACTCTGGCCCGCCATGCAGCGCGCCGCGATCTTCGCGAGCTGCAGCCCGCAGGCCTTCGACACGAAGGGCACGGTGCGCGACGCGCGCGGATTCACTTCGAGCACGTACACCGCGGCCTCGTCGCCATCGCCCTGGATCGCGAACTGGACGTTCATCAGGCCGCATACGTTGAGCGCGCGCGCCATCGCCTCGGTTTGCCGGCGGAGTTCGTCCTGCAGTTTCGCGGACAGCGTGTAGGGCGGCAGCGAGCATGCGGAGTCGCCGGAGTGAACACCCGCCTGCTCGATGTGCTCCATGATGCCGCCGATGATCACCTGCTTGCCGTCGGACAGCGCATCGACGTCGACTTCGGTCGCGTCGTTGAGGAAACGGTCGAGCAGCACCGGCGATTCGTTCGAAACCTTCACCGCTTCGCGCATGTAGCGCTCGAGATCCTTCTGCTCGTGGACGATCTCCATCGCGCGACCACCGAGCACGTAACTCGGCCGCACGACGAGCGGATAGCCGATCTCGGCCGCGAGGCGAACGGCCGCTTCCGGCGTGCGCGCGGTGCGGTTCGGCGGCTGCTTCAGGCCGAGGTCGTTCAGCAGCTTCTGGAAGCGCTCGCGATCTTCGGCCGCGTCGATCATGTCGGGGCTCGTGCCGATGATCGGCACGCCGTTCTCCTCGAGCGCCTGAGCGCGCTTGAGCGGCGTCTGTCCGCCGAACTGCACTATCACGCCGACCGGCTTCTCTACGTGCACGATCTCGAGAATGTCCTCGAGCGTGATCGGCTCGAAGTACAGGCGATCGGACGTGTCGTAGTCAGTCGAGACGGTCTCGGGGTTGCAGTTGACCATGATCGTCTCATAGCCATCCTCACGCAGCGCAAGCGCGGCATGGACACAGCAGTAGTCGAACTCGATCCCCTGCCCGATCCGGTTCGGCCCGCCGCCGAGCACCATGATCTTCTTCTTGTCCGTCGGCTGCGCCTCGCACTCGTCTTCGTATGATGAGTACATGTATGCGGTCGAGGTCGAGAACTCGGCCGCGCAGGTATCGACCCGCTTATAAACGGGGCGCACGCCGTTCGCGTGACGGTGCAGACGGACAGCCGTTTCGTCGACGCCGAGCAGCTTCGCGAGCCGGCGGTCGGAGAAACCCTTGCGCTTCAACTCGCGCAGCTCGCCGGCCGGGATCGCCTTCAGCGAGCGCCCGCCGAGCGCCTTCTCGGTCAGCACGATGTCTTCGATCTGGGCGAGGAACCACGGGTCGATCTTCGTCAGGTTGAAGACCTGCTCCTGCGTGTAGCCCTCGCGGAACGCCTGACCGACATGCCAGATCCGCTGCGCGCCCGGGTTCGCGAGTTCGTGTTCGAGGTCCTCCCGGTCGGCTTCGACTTCGTCGAGCCCATACGCCCCGACTTCGAGACCGCGCAGCGCCTTCTGGAACGACTCCTGGAACGTGCGGCCCATCGCCATGACTTCGCCGACCGACTTCATCTGCGTCGTCAGGCGGTCATTCGCCTGCGGGAACTTCTCGAACGCGAAGCGCGGGATCTTCGTGACGACGTAGTCGATCGACGGCTCGAACGACGCCGGGGTCGCGCCGCCGGTGATATCGTTCTTGAGTTCGTCGAGCGTGTAGCCGATCGCGAGCTTCGCGGCGACCTTCGCGATCGGGAAGCCGGTCGCCTTCGACGCGAGCGCGGACGAACGCGACACGCGCGGGTTCATCTCGATGACGATCATGCGACCGTCCTTCGGGTTGATCGCGAACTGCACGTTCGAGCCGCCGGTGTCGACGCCGATCTCGCGCAGGACCGCGATCGAGGCGTTGCGCAGGATCTGGTATTCCTTGTCGGTGAGCGTCTGCGCCGGCGCGACGGTGATCGAGTCGCCGGTATGCACGCCCATCGGGTCGAGGTTTTCGATCGAGCAGACGATGATGCAGTTGTCCGCGCGGTCGCGGACGACTTCCATCTCGTATTCCTTCCAGCCGATCAGCGATTCTTCGATGAGCAGCTCGTTGGTCGGGCTCGCCTCGAGACCGCGCTTGCAGATCTCGTCGAACTCTTCCATGTTGTACGCGATGCCGCCGCCGGTGCCGCCCAGCGTGAAGGACGGGCGGATGATGACCGGGAAGCCGATTCCACCCTGCACCTGCAGCGCTTCTTCCATGCTGTGCGCGATGCCGGAACGGGCCGAGCCGAGGCCGATCCTGGTCATCGCGTCCTTGAACTTCAGGCGGTCCTCGGCCTTGTCGATCGCGTCGCGCGAGGCGCCGATCAGCTCGACGCCATACTTCTCGAGCACGCCGTTCTTCGCGAGGTCGAGCGCGCAGTTCAACGCAGTCTGGCCGCCCATCGTCGGCAGCAGCGCGTCGGGCCGCTCCTTCTCGATGATGCTCTCGACGACCTGCCACGTGATGGGCTCGATATACGTGACGTCTGCCGTTTCGGGGTCCGTCATGATCGTCGCCGGGTTCGAATTGACGAGGACGACCTTGTAGCCCTCCTCCCGCAGCGCCTTGCAAGCCTGTGCGCCGGAGTAGTCGAACTCGCACGCCTGCCCGATGATGATCGGGCCGGCGCCGATGATGAGTATGGTCTGTATGTCTGTGCGCTTAGGCATTGCCTAACCTCGGTATTGCGTTGATGAGCGGCAGGGCGGGCTGCCGCCTCGAATTACTTTGTGCGCGTTTCGAGCAAGCGGATGAAGCGATCGAACAGGTAGGACACGTCGTGCGGCCCCGGGCTCGCTTCCGGGTGCCCCTGGAAGCAATACGCCGGCGCATCATTCCATGCGAGGCCCTGCAGGCTGCCGTCGAACAGCGACACGTGCGTCGTGCGGACGTTCGCCGGCAGCGTCGCCGGATCGACGGCGAAACCGTGGTTCTGGCTGGTGATCAGGACCTGCCCGGATTCGACGTCCTTGACCGGGTGATTCGCGCCGTGATGGCCGAACTTCATCTTTATCGTCTTCGCGCCGGCGGCGAGCGCCATCAGTTGATGACCGAGGCAAATGCCGAACGTCGGGATCTTGCGCGCTAGGAACTCGCGCGTCGCGGCGATCGCGTAGTCGCAGGCGTCCGGGTCGCCGGGGCCGTTCGACAGGAATATCCCGTCCGGATTCAGTGCTAGCGCCTCCGACGCGGATGTCTGCGCCGGGACGACCGTCAGGCGGCAGCCGCGGCTCGCGAGCATGCGCAGGATGTTGCGCTTGACGCCGTAGTCGTAGGCGACGACATGGAACCTGGCCTCCGCCTGCGTCGCGGAGCCCTTTCCGAGCGCCCACTCGCCCTCAGTCCACTCGTAAGGCTTCTCGACGCTGACAACTTTCGCCAGATCCATTCCGGAAAGGCCGGAAAATTCGCGTGCGCGGGCGATCGCGGACTCCGCGTCGAGCGCGGCGCCGTCGGCCGCGGTGACGACGCATCCGGCCTGCGCGCCCTTCTCGCGCAGCACCCGGGTGAGTTTGCGCGTATCGAGGCCCGCGATTGCGACGACGTTCTCGGCCTTCAGATACGCGTCGAGCGTCTGGTCCATGCGGAAGTTCGACGGCAGGATCGGCAAGTCGCGGATCACGAGTCCGGCGGCATGCACCCGGCCCGCCTCGACATCCTCGCGGTTGACGCCGGTGTTGCCGATGTGCGGATAAGTCAGCGTTACGATCTGGCGGCAGTAGCTCGGGTCGGTAAGGATTTCCTGATATCCGGACATCGAAGTGTTGAACACCACCTCGCCGACCGTGCTGCCGGCCGCACCGACACCCTTGCCGAAAAATACCGTCCCGTCGGCAAGTGCTAGTAGGGCGGGCGGGGAAGCAGTCACGACAAACTCCTGAGTTCAGCCGAAAGACAGGGGAAAGGCTTTTATGCCTCCCCGAATGTGAAAAAAACGGGACAAGCCGACCGGCCAATCCCGCTTTCAAGAAGCCACTGATTATAGCGTCGCACGCCCCTCGAGGCAACGACGCTCCCCGGAAACGGGTAGTCAGCGCAGTCCCAGCACGTCCTGCATGTCGAAGAGTCCGCTGGATTTGCCGGCCAGGAAACGGGCCGCCCGCAACGAGCCGGAGGCATAGGGCATGCGGCTGCCCGACTTGTGCGTGATCTCGATACGCTCGCCGATGCCCGCAAAAAGCACCGTGTGGTCGCCGACGACGTCACCCCCGCGGATCGTCGAGAAGCCGATCGTTTCGGGCTTGCGCTCGCCCGTCACGCCTTGCCGGCCGTAAATCGCGCAGTCATCGAGGTCGCGCCCGAGTTCGCGGGCGACGACTTCGCCCATGCGCAACGCGGTGCCCGACGGCGCGTCGACCTTGAACCGGTGATGCGCCTCGATCACCTCGACGTCGTAACCTTCATCGAGTATGCGCGCCGCGACCTCGAGCAACTTGAACACCGCATTCACGCCGACCGCCATGTTCGGCGCGAACACGACGGGAATCGACTTCGCGGCGGCAGCAATCGCCTCCTTCTCGGCCGCGGCGAACCCGGTGGTGCCGATGACTATCGATTTTCCCAGGTCGCGCGCCAGCGCGAGGTGCGCCAGCGTTCCTTCGGGGCGCGTGAAATCGATCACGCAATCCGCGGCGGCAATCGCGGCGCGCGCGTCGTCACCGATCGCTACACCGCAGGACGCGCCGACGAGCTCGCCCGCGTCGCGCCCGATGAACGGCGTCCCCGGGTGATCGAACGCGGCTGCCAGCGTCACGCCGGGGTCCTTCAGGCTCGCTTCGATGAGCATTCGGCCCATGCGCCCGGAGGCGCCGGCGATTGCGATACGCAGTGGTGTCATTGAGTCGTTTCCATGTTCGAACAACGAGCGTCTAAGCGCTCAGCCTCCGGTCCCGTCAGTCGGCCTTCGGCGGCGCAGCGATTTCGACGACGCGACTGCGTTCGACCTGCGAGGTGGCCGCCTGGGCGTCGCCGGCCTGGACATCCCCTTCGACCCGATCGAGCCGGTCGCCGTTGAAAAACACGCTCAGCACCCGCTGCTCGATTTCGCCGCGCCCCGGGTGAAAGCGGTAGACGTAATCCCAGCGGTCCGAGTGGAACGCGTCGACAATCAAAGGCGTGCCGAGCGCGAACCGAACCTGCTCCCTTGTCATGCCCTTTTTCAGGCGCGCAACCATTTCCTGATCCACGTAGTTGCCCTGGCGCACATCGATTCGATACGGATTGATGCGATCGGTCAGTGAATTGATCGAACAGCCGCTCAGCAGGCCGACGACGACGGCAAGCGCCGGGAGGATGATTGAACGCATGAATGGGTTTCTTGGTCGGTAAGGCCATAGAGCGAATCGCTCTCGGGCAAGGCGAAAAAATATATCATAGGCAGGCTCGGCAATGCGTTGCGGCGCCGAGCCACCCAGCGGGGCAACCATGTCAGAGAATTCCGAAAACCTAAAAAATATCGGTCTGAAGGCGACCTATCCTCGCCTGAAAATACTTGACCTCTTTCAGACCTCGGATCTGCGGCACCTTACGGCCGAGGACGTCTATCGCCTGTTGATGGCCGAAGGAATGGACATCGGGCTGGCGACCGTCTATCGCGTGCTGACCCAGTTCGAGCAGGCGGGGCTGCTCGAGCGGCACTATTTCGAGTCGGGGAAAGCGGTCTTCGAACTCAAGAAGGGCGGCCATCATGACCACCTCGTCTGCATCCAGTGCGGTCAGGTCGAAGAGTTCTTCGATGCCGAGATCGAGCGCCGCCAAAACCGGATCGCCGAGGAGCGCGGCTTCGCCGTCCGCGAACACGCCCTTTATCTCTACGCGGACTGTCTGAGAAAGGACTGCCCGAACCGCAAGCTGGAAGAAGACGACTGACGACTGAATAGGCTCGCCGCTACACACTGTGCGCCTGCCCCTTCGCACGTTTCCGGGGCAGGACGCTCCACGCCGAGGCGTCAGGTTCCCAGCATTTCAGCCGCGTGCCGACGTGTCGTCTCGGTGATGTTCACGCCGCCCAGCATGCGCGCAATCTCCTCGACCCGCGCGTCCCCGTCCAGCGCGACGACCTCGCTTACCGTTTGTCCGCCGCGCTGCGTCTTCGCGATATTCCACTGCCAGTCCGCGCATGCGGCGACCTGCGGGAGGTGGGTGACACACAGGACCTGCCGCTCGTACCCCAGCCGGTGCAGCAGCTTGCCGACGATCTCGGCGACGCCTCCGCCGATGCCCACGTCGACTTCGTCGAAGATCAGCGTCGGCGTCGCGGCGTCCCGGCTTGTCATAACCTGGATCGCCAGCCCGATCCGGGAAAGCTCGCCCCCGGAGGCGACCTTCGCCAGCGGGCGCAGCGGCTGGTCGGGGTTCGCGGCAACGCGGAATTCGACCACCTCGAAGCCGTGGATGCCCCCGGACGCGTCCGGCTCGAGGCCGACTTCGAACTTGCCTCCGGCCATCGCGAGTGTCTGCATAGCCCCGGTGACTTCCGCTGACAGCTTGCTCGCAGCGGGTTTTCGCGCTGCCGACAGCCGTCGAGCGGTGGCCTCGTATTCGTCGCGCGCGCGCTTTTCCTGCTCCGCGAGACGCGCGGGGTCCGCGCGCGCCGCGAGATCGTCGAGTTTCTGCGCCCACTCGGCTTGCAGGTCGGGCAAGGCTTCCGCGGCGACACGATGCTTGCGTGCGAGGCTCGTCACCGCCTCGATGCGCTGTTCTATCTCCGCGAGGCGCCCCGGATCGAGGTCGAGCCGTTCGCGATAGCGCCGCAACTCGTGCAGCGCCTCGTCCACCTGGATTTCCGCGGCGGCAAGCAGCTCTCCGACGTCGCCGACGGTGCTGTCTATCCGCGTCATTTCGCCGATCCGGGCGTTGATGTGCCGCAGCTGCGAACCGACAGAAAGATCCGCTTCGCCGAGCGCGACAAGCGCCTCGTCCGCGCCTTCGATCAAGCCGGCCGCATGCGCAAGTCGGCTATGCTCGACGTTGAGTTCGACCCAGTCCTGCGGCGCGAACGCCAGCTCCTCGAGTTCGCGGAGCTGCCACGCAAGCAACTCCCGCTCGCGCTCGGAAGCCGCCGAATCGGTCTCGGCGGCACGCCGAAGGTCCGCGAGATGCTGCCACTGTCGGTAATGCGCGGCGACTTCGGCGGCGAGCGCGCCAGCGCCCGCGTGCAAGTCCACCAGCGCGCGCTGCGCGTCGCCTCTCAGCAGCGCGTGATGCGCATGCTGTCCGTGGATGTCCGCGAGCCACTCGCCGGCTTCGCGCAACTGCGCCTGCGTCACCGGTACCCCATTGAGCCAGGCGCGGGACCGTCCGCCGGCCTCGACGACGCGGCGCAGGATCACGACGCCCTCGTCGGCCGGCAACTCGTGCTCGAGAAGCCAGGCTTCGAGCGGCCCGGCTGCCGGAAGATCGAACTCGGCGACGATGTCGGCCTTGTCGCGCCCGGCGCGAACAGCGCCCGAATCCGCGCGGCCGCCGAGCGCGAGGCCGAGTGCGTCGAGCAGGATCGATTTACCGGCGCCGGTCTCGCCGGTCAGGGCGCCGAACCCGCCTTCGAATTCGAGTTCCAGGCGGTCGACGATCACAAAATCCCGAATGGTCAGGCGGCGTATCATGGCGTCGCGGATCTGAATGGACGTTGATCAGGGAAGACGCGGAATCGCGCTCCAGTGCATCTTCTGGCGCAGCATAGCGAAATAGCTGTAGCCCTCTGGATGGAGTAGCCGGACGACATTCGGGGACCGCGTCACGACGACCCTGTCGCCCGCGCGTGCGTCGAAGCGCGTCTGGCCGTCGAAATGGATCGTCGCGTCATGAGGCGGCAGCAGCACGATCTCGATCCGGCAGGTGTCGGGAAGCGTCACCGGCCGGGCGGTCAGCGCATGCGGGCACAGCGGGACCAGTGCGACGCCACCGACGGTTGGATGCAGAATCGGTCCGTTCGCCGATAATGCGTAGGCCGTCGATCCGGTCGGGGTCGCGAGGATCATGCCATCGGAACGCTGCGTATACACGTATTCGCCGTCGATCGACAGATCGAATTCGATCATGCGTCCGAGGTCGCCCTTGTTGACGACGACATCGTTGAGCGCAAGCGTCTGGAAAACTCTTTGACCGGCGCGCAGCACTTCCGCGTCGAGCATCGCGCGCGACTCCTCAGTGTAGCGCCCGTCGAGAATTTCGCCGAGCTTCGCGATGGCGTCGTTGCGCGAGATGTCGGTCAGAAAACCGAGCCGCCCCTGGTTGATACCAACGAGCGGCACCTCGTGTTGCGACAAGCGTCGCGCCGTGTTCAGCATCGTCCCGTCACCGCCGAGCACGACCGCGAGGTCGGCGCCCACGCCGATCTCCTCGTAGCCCGCGACGGCGAAATCACCCGCAGTTCCGATGGAACTCGCCGTCCCCTGCTCGATCCACACAACGAGACCATGCTCACGGAGGAAGCCGGCAATGCGCAGCACAGCCTCGGCCATGTCGGGGCTCTGGTACTTGCCGATCAACGCAATCGTGCGAAAGCTCTTGCTCATGGCGGCGATTAAACCACATTCGCCTAAGAGCTTGGCTGACACGCTAGAATAGGGTCTCCCGTCCGCTCCGATCATGAAACAGCTCGACCCCCGCTCCCAGATTCTGCTCAAGACCCTGATCGAACGTTACATCGTGGAGGGTCAACCGGTCGGCTCCCGCGCGCTGTCGCGCTATTCGGGTCTCGAACTATCGCCCGCGACGGTGCGCAACGTGATGAGCGATCTCGAGGAGATGGGATTCATCACCAGTCCGCACACGTCGGCCGGACGAATTCCGACCGCACTGGGCTACCGTTTCTTCGTCGACTCGCTGCTGACGGTGCAGCCGCTCGAACAGGCTCGGGTCCGCGAACTGAAGGGGCACCTCCAGGCCGACCAGCCGCAGCGCCTTCTCAACTCTGCGTCGCACCTGCTTTCCGAGCTCACCCAGTTCGCAGGCGTCGTCGTTTCGCCGCGGCGGGACAGCATAAAGATCCGCCAGATCGAATTCATCGGCCTGGCCGAGAATCGCATCCTGCTGATCATCGTGACGACCGCCGGCGACGTGCAGAACCGCATCCTCACGACGCGCCGCGCCTATACTTCGACCGAACTCTCGGAAGCCGCTAGCTACCTCACCGAGCACTTCGCGGGGCTCGGGTTCGACGACATCCGCGTGCGCATCCAGGCCGAGCTGAAGCAGCTGCGCACCGACATGAGCGAGCTGATGGCGGCCGCAGTCGAGGCAGGCAATGCCGCGGAACAGGACGACAGCAGCCGCTACGTGATGTCCGGCGAAACGAACCTTCTCGACGTCGAGGATCTGTCGTCGAACATGGCCCGACTGCGGGAGCTGTTCAAACTCTTCGAACAGAAGACCGGGCTGATGCAGTTGCTCGATCTTTCGAATCGCGCGCAAGGCGTGCAGATCTTCATCGGCGACGAATCCGGCCTCGCGCAGCTCGACGGCTGCAGCGTGATCACTGCGGGTTACGAGGTCAACGGCAGGGTCGTCGGCTCCGTCGGCGTGATCGGACCGACGCGGATGGCCTACGACAGAGTCATTCCGATCGTCGACATCACCGCCCGCCTGCTTTCGAACGCGCTGTCGAGCAACCACTGACCGCGTCACCGCCCCACAAAGGACCCGCATGGCCCGTTATTGGCCCGAACCTGCCCGCGGCGAGACTGGTGCGCCTCGCACTGGCGTCCTGTTGGTCAACCTCGGCACGCCGGCCGCACCGACCGCAGCCGCGGTACGACCTTACCTCAAGGAATTCCTTTCCGACCCGCGCGTCGTCGAGATTCCGAAACTCGCCTGGTGGCCGATCCTCAATGGCATCATCCTGAACATCCGGCCGAAGAAATCCGCCGAGAAATACGCGAGCATCTGGATGGATGACGGCTCGCCGCTGCAGGTTCACACCGAGCGGCAGGCGAAGCTGCTCGCGGGCTGCCTCGGTCACGACGGCGCGAGGGACGTGCAGGTGGACTGGGCGATGCGCTACGGGTCGCCCTCGATCCCGCGGGTGCTCGGGCGGATGAAGGCGGACGCTTGCTCGCGCATCCTCGTCGTACCGCTTTATCCGCAATACGCGGCGAGCACGACGGCGAGCGTCATCGACGAAGTCGCCGCCTGCCTGACGCATTGGCGCAATCTGCCGGAGATTCGTTTCATCCGCGATTTCCACGATCACCCCGCGTACATCGACGCGCTGGCGCAAAGCGTTCGCGATCACTGGATCGCGGCGGGCGAACCGGACAAGCTCGTGATGAGTTTCCACGGCATCCCGAGCCGCTCCGTGGGGCTCGGAGACCCGTATCACGACGAGTGCCGGACCACCGCGCGCCTCCTCGCCGAAAGGCTGCACCTGCCGCCGGAGCGCTGGCAACTGACCTTCCAGTCCCGCTTCGGCAAGGCCGAGTGGCTCAAGCCTTACACGCAGGCGACGCTCGAAGCGCTCGGCCGGTCCCGCACGGAACGCGTCGATGTCGTTTGCCCCGGCTTTCCTGCGGACTGCCTGGAGACGCTGGAGGAGATCGCGATGGAATGCCGCGCGGCGTTCATCGAAGCCGGGGGGAAGACCTTCCGCTACATTCCCTGCCTCAACGAGCGCCACGACTGGATTTCCGCGCTCGCCGCGATCGTGCGCAGCCGAATTCCGGACTGGCTCGAGTTTCCGCCGGCCGGGGTACAAAAACTTGAAGCAGTCGGGCAACGAGGCCGGGCAACCGGGGCGGGGTACTGAGATGAGCGCACGGATCAAACTCGCGCTGCAGTGGTTCCTGAATGCGGTCGCGCTGCTGCTGCTCCCCGAAGTGATCACGGACTTGCGCGTGGACAGCTACGCCGCCGCGCTCGTGACCGCATTGCTGCTTGCGCTGATCAACACGCTGATCCGGCCGATCCTGATTTTCGTCACGCTCCCGATCACGCTGCTCACGCTCGGGCTATTCACGCTCGTGATCAACGCTCTGCTGTTCTGGGGCGTCTCGGCGCTGGTCAGCGGTGTTCATGTTCCGGATTTCTGGACGGCGTTCTGGAGCGCGCTCCTCTACAGCGTGCTCACGTGGTTCGTCAGCATCGCACTGTCCGGAGGCGACGAGCGGCAGATCCACGTTGTCGCCGGTCGGCGCAGGAACTGAGGCATCACCTCCGGCGGTGACGCCATTGCCGAGAAAAAGTACGCAGGCCGGTCACTCCTCGACGAGCTGAAGATCCAGACCGCTGGTCGCCGTGAAGTCGGGAACCAGAGCGGGCTCGCCGGTTCTCGCGATTTCCCGTGTCGCCGTCCCGAGCCGCTTCACGACGATCGTCGCAATCAGGCTGCGGAATCGTTCCCTCACTTCGTCGGTCGCCAGCGCCAGGGCCGCCGGATTGATCTCGAGGTAGGTCGTCGGCGAGACTGAAATCACGGTCGTCAGATGGCGGTGGTCCGCGCTGTCGAGCCACGCGAGCTCACCGAAGACCTCACCGGTGCCCAAGCGGCTCACCCGCCGCCCGTCGACCGAGACCTCGACTTCCCCGTCGATGACGACGCCGAAACGCTGATCGGCATCGCGCTCGCGCATCAACGCGACGCGCTCGCCAACCTTGCGCCAGTTCGAGATCCGCAGCACTTCCCAGAGCTCGATATCGTCGAATTCGGTGAAGAACGCGAGCTTGCGCAGGGTCGTGAAACGCGTTGTATCCGCGGGGACGAAGCGGTCGTCGACGATGCGGTAGCGCACCGCGGACAAGTCCTGCGCGAACTCCGCGCCGTTGCGGTAGCGCGAGTAAAGATCCTTCTCCAGCGCCCGGCGGATCACGGCGTCCATCGACTCGGGGACATCTGGATTCAGTTGCGAAACCAGCGGCGGATCGGCGTTGATGATCTTGTAGATCAGCTGCGCCGGATTGCCCGCGCGGAACGGCAGCCGCCCGGTCAACAGGTGGAAGAGCACGACTCCGAGCGAGTACAGATCCGTCTTCTGGTTGAGCGGATATCCCTTGATCTGTTCGGGACTCATGTAAGCCGGCGATCCGACGCCCATGATGAAGGTCGAGTCGGTATCGACGCGCTTGTCGATGTTCAGTGCGAGCCCGAAGTCGGTGATCCGGACGTTGTCGTGTTCGTCGACGAGGATGTTCGCCGGCTTGATGTCGCGGTGGACGACCCCCTGGCGGTACGCATGATCGAGCGCCATGCAGCACTTGAAGACGATGCCTATCGTGCGGTGGATCGGCAGCAGCCGCTCGAAGCTGCAGAAGCGCTCGAGCGACTCGCCGGGGAAATATTCCATCACGACGTAAGCCTGTTCCGGCTCCACGCCCACGTCGAAAATGCGGATGATGTTCGGATGATCGAGGCGCCCGGCGACCGCCTTCTCGGCCTTCAGCAGCTTCAGCAGCCGACGGTTCCACTTCGCCTCGTCCCGCGCGCGGTCGTGGAAGCGGACGAGCTTGACTGCGACCGGCTCCACACGATCGGGCGACTGCGCCAGATACACGACAGCCGTGGCCCCCCGTCCCACTTCCCTTACGAGCTCGTACTGGCCAATCCGCTGTGGAATATCGTTCATCCTCGATTTGCGTTCCCGCCGGGAACACCGCTGGCTTCGAGCCGTCGCTCCGGACAGATCGTGACACAGCGCTCGACCAATCCGCAATCCGGAAAAAATCGCCGGCCGGCCTTGAAATCACTTTCGGCGCCCCCATCTCGGGTGCGTCGAAGAACAACGGGAGTTTCAACCCATGCAGGAAAACAAGCAGTCCCCGGAAGTTCGGGGCGAATTGCCCGAAAATCCGTCGGTCGCGACCTCGGCCGAGCCGCAACGCGAAGACGAGCCGATCCGCGCGGAAGCGGACCGGATCCCCGGACTCGAGGAAAACCTGCGTCAGGCCGAATTGAAAGCTGCCGAACATCACGACGCATGGCTGCGAGCGCGCGCCGATACCGAAAATGTCCGCCGCCGCGCCCAGGAAGATATCGCGAAGGCGACCAAGTTCGCAGCCGAGAAATTCGCCAGCGCGATGCTTCCGGTCAAGGACAGCCTCGAAGCCGCACTCACCAGTCAGAACCAGACGATCGAAAGCTTGCGCGAAGGCGTCGAACTCACGCTCAAGCAGCTCGCCTCCGCCTTCCAGAGCGCCGGCGTCGTCGAGGAAGACCCCGCGGGCCGGAAATTCGATCCGAACAAGCATCAGGCCATCGGCGCGATCGAGGCCGAAGGCGAACCAAACCACGTGGTGAACGTGCTGCAGAAGGGTTACTTGCTGCACGAACGCGTCATACGTCCTGCGATGGTGATGGTGTCGAAGGCGAAGGAAAGCTGAGTCCTCGGACAAGACTTGAAACCGGGCCTCGCGACCCCATTTATCGAACAACGCAATGGTGAGACTTGGGCAAGGTGGCGGCGCGAAGCGTCCCCCGCTCCCGTCACCGCACTTGAAAAGGAACTGACATGGGCAAGATCATCGGTATCGACCTCGGCACGACGAATAGCTGCGTCGCGGTCATGGAAGGCGGCAAGCCGAAAGTCATCGAGAACTCCGAAGGCGCACGCACGACCCCGTCGGTCGTCGCCTACGCCGAGGACGGCGAGATCCTGACCGGCGCACCGGCGAAGCGCCAGGCGGTCACGAACGCGAAGAACACGCTGTTCGCGGTCAAGCGCCTGATCGGCCGCCGCTTCGAAGAGAAGGAAGTGCAGAAGGACATCGACCTGATGCCCTACAGCATCGTCAAGGCCGACAACAGCGACGCCTGGGTCGAAGTCCGCGGCAAGAAGATCGCGCCGCCGCAGGTATCGGCGGAAGTGCTGCGCAAGATGAAGAAGACCGCCGAGGACTACCTCGGCGAGGAAGTCACCGAAGCGGTCATCACCGTGCCGGCGTACTTCAACGACAGCCAGCGCCAGGCGACGAAGGACGCGGGGCGCATCGCGGGCCTCGAGGTCAAACGCATCATCAACGAACCGACCGCTGCGGCACTCGCGTTCGGCATGGACAAGAAGCCGGGCGACTCGAAGATCGCGGTGTATGACCTCGGTGGCGGCACGTTCGACATCTCGATCATCGAGATCGCCGACATCGACGGCGAGCACCAGTTCGAAGTGCTCGCGACCAACGGCGATACCTTCCTCGGCGGCGAGGACTTCGACCAGCGCCTGATCGACTACATCGTCACCGAGTTCAAGAAGGAACAGGGCGTCGACCTCAAGAAGGACGTGCTCGCGCTGCAGCGCCTGAAGGAAGCGGCGGAGAAGGCGAAAATCGAGCTGTCGTCGAGCCAGCAGACCGAAGTGAACCTGCCGTACATCACCGCCGACGCATCGGGTCCGAAGCACCTTGCGGTGAAGATCACGCGCGCGAAGTTCGAATCGCTCGTCGAAGAACTCGTCCAGCGCACGATCGAGCCGTGTCGCGTCGCGCTAAAGGACGCCGGATTGAAGATCACCGACATCGACGACGTGATCCTCGTCGGCGGCCAGACCCGGATGCCGAAGGTGCAGGAGAAGGTCAAGGAATTCTTCGGCAAGGAAGCCCGTCGTGACGTAAACCCGGACGAGGCGGTCGCGGTCGGTGCGTCGATTCAGGGCGGCGTGCTGCAAGGCGAAGTCAAGGACGTGCTGCTGCTCGACGTGACCCCGCTGTCGCTCGGCATCGAGACGCTCGGCGGCGTGATGACGAAGCTGATCCAGAAGAACACGACGGTCCCGACGAAGGCGAGCCAGGTCTTCTCCACCGCGGACGACAACCAGAGCGCAGTGACGATCCACGTGCTGCAGGGCGAGCGCGAGATGGCGTCCGGCAACAAGAGCCTCGGCCAGTTCAACCTGTCCGACATTCCGCCGGCCCCGCGCGGCATGCCGCAGATCGAAGTCACGTTCGACATCGACGCGAACGGCATCCTGCACGTGTCGGCGAAGGACAAGGCGACCGGCAAGGAAAACAAGATCAAGATCCAGGCGAATTCGGGTCTGTCCGAGGACGAAATCCAGCGCATGGTGCAGGACGCCGCGGCGCACGCCGAGGAAGACAAGAAGGCGCACGAACTCGTCGACGCGCGCAACCAGTGCGACGCGCTGGTGCATTCGGTCAGGAAGTCGCTGACCGAATACGGCGACAAGATTGGCGCCGACGAAAAGGCGAAGATCGAGCAGGCGCTCACCGACGCCGAGGAAGCGCTGAAGGGCAACGACAAGGACACGATCGAGGCGAAAACGCAGGCGCTTGCAGCGGCCAGCCAGAAGCTCGGTGAGCAGATGTACGCACAGAGCCAGGGAGCGGCTGACGGTGCGTCGGCGGGCGCGGGCGACGCGTCGGCGGGCGGATCGAAGGCGGCCGACGCCGATGTCGTCGACGCCGAGTTCACCGAAGTCAAAGACAAGAAATAATCGCTCGCCAAGCGGCGAGATGTCGGCCGAGCTGCTGCCGGTGCTTGCGCATCGGCCGGCTCGGCCTTTTGCATGAGCTGGAACCGAGCGCTCCGAGGTCGAGGCCAGTGGCGAAACAGTGCGTCACGCGCGGGCTCGCGCGACGCGTCGCGACGACGAAGCTGCGATCCCAGGACGTCGCCCCGACCATGGAGCGCCGCACAAGGCCGGGCGTGAGCCGGATGCGGAAGGAGCGGATGAATGAACAAAGCGGCAGTCGACGCCTACCGCAGATTTATTGACCAGTTCTGAGCGGATCAAGATGGCAAAAAGAGATTATTACGAGGTACTGGGAGTCAATCGCGACGCCTCGGACGACGACATCAAGAAGGCCTATCGCAAGCTTGCCATGAAGCATCACCCGGATCGCAATCCGGACAACAAGGATGCCGAAGAGAAGTTCAAGGAAGCGAAGCTGGCCTACGAGATCCTGTCGGACGCGCAAAAGCGCGCCGCGTACGATCGCTACGGTCACGCCGGCGTCGACCAGTCGGCCGGCGGACCCGGTGGACAAGGCTTCGACGGTTTCGCCGATGCATTCTCCGACATCTTCGGCGACCTTTTTGGCGGCGGGGGCGCACGCGGACGCTCGAACGTCTATCGCGGCGCCGATCTTCGCTATAACCTCGAGATCTCGCTCGAAGAGGCGGCGCGCGGCGCGGACAAGACGATCCGCATCCCAACCGTCGAAGAGTGCGACACCTGTCACGGCAGCGGCGCGAAGCCGGGCACGCAGCCGAAGTCATGTCCGACTTGCGGGGGCGCCGGCCAAGTGCGCATCCAGCAAGGTTTTTTCTCGATCCAGCAGGTCTGCCCGAAGTGCCACGGCACCGGGCGCATCGTCCCGGACCCCTGCCGCGACTGCGGCGGCGCAGGGCGCGTGAAGAAGCAGAAAACGCTGGAGGTGAAGATCCCGGCCGGCATCGACGAAGGCATGCGCCTGCGCCACGCCGGCCACGGAGAGCCGGGGGTCAATGGGGGCCCGGCGGGCGATCTCTATGTCGAGATCCACATCCGCCCCCATCCGGTGTTCCAGCGCGATCACGACGATCTGCATTGCGAGATGCCGATCAGCTTCACCACCGCCGCACTGGGCGGCGAGATCGAGATCCCGACGCTGGAAGGGATGGCCCGACTCAAGATTCCGGCCGAAACGCAGAGCGGCAAGCAATTCCGGCTGCGCGGGAAGGGAATCCGCAACGTCCGTTCACAGGCCCACGGCGACCTGCTCTGTCACGTGGTCGTCGAGACGCCGGTGCACCTCACCGAGCGGCAGAAGGAACTGCTGCGGGAATTCGAGGAAGTGTCGAGCAGCAACGTCGACCGGCACAATCCGAAAGCCAAGTCCTGGATGGACAAGGTGCGGGACTTCTTCAACGCATGACGGGCGAAACGGCCGCCTGAGGCGGCCGCTTCGGGAAGCTCGAACCCGCGGGAAACGCGGCCTTTTCGTCGATCCTTGCAGCCGGATCAGGCCCGCCGCCAGACCGTCCCCTGCGGCGTGTCTTCGAGCACCACGCCCGACGCGAGCAATTCCGCACGAATGCGGTCGGCCTCGGCGTAGTCTTTCGACTTCTTCGCGGCCGCACGCTGCTCGATCAGCGCCTCGATCCTTGATGCGTCGTCCGCTGAGCCTGCCTGCAGGAACGCCGCCGGGTCGCGTTCGAGCAGGCCCAGCACTTTTCCCAAGGCCCGCAGCAGCCCGGCAGCCGTCGAGGAGCCGTCACGATTGGCCTCGTTCGCGAGATCGAACAGCACTGCGACCGCTTCGGCCGTATTGAAGTCGTCGTCCATCGCCGCGCGGAAACGCGCCGCATGCGGCCCGTCCCAATCGACTTCGACGGTCTGCGGGGGCACATTGCGCAGCGCGGTGTAGAGCCGCGTGAGCGACTGGCGCGCGTCTTCGAGGTGCGCGTCGGAGTAGTTCAACGGACTGCGATAGTGCGCGCGCAGCATGAAGAAACGGACGACCTCGGCATCGTATCGAGCGAGCACGTCGCGGATCGTGAAGAAATTGCCGAGCGACTTCGACATTTTCTCGTCGGCGACCCGGACGAAGCCGTTGTGCATCCAGTAGTTCACGAACGCGTGACCGTGAGCGCCTTCGGACTGCGCGATCTCGTTTTCGTGATGCGGAAACTGCAGATCCTGACCGCCGCCATGGATGTCGAAATGCTCGCCGAGCAGGTCGGAACTCATCGCGGAGCATTCGATGTGCCAGCCGGGCCGCCCCGCTCCCCACGGGGAATTCCACTTGACCTCGTCGGGTTCCTCGGTGCGGGCGTGCTTCCACAGCACGAAATCGAGCGGATCCTGCTTGTCGCCGGCGACTTCGACTCGCTCGCCCGCGCGCAACTCGTCGATCGATTTTCCCGACAGCTTGCCGTAGCCGTCGAACTTCCGCACCGAATAGCAGACGTCGCGATTCTCGGCGACGTACGCGAGACCCTTCTCGCGCAGACGGTCGATCAGCGACTGCATTTGCGGCACGTATTCCGTAGCTCGCGGCTCGTGATCGGGCCGCAACACCCCGAGCGCGTCCGCATCCTCGTGCATCGCAGCGATGAAGCGATCGGTCAGCGCCCGGATCGACTCGCCGTTCTCGCCCGCGCGCCTGATGATCTTGTCATCGATATCGGTGATGTTGCGGACGTAGGTCAGCGCGTACCCGCTCGCGCGAAGCCAGCGGGCGACCATGTCGAAGACGACCATCACCCGGGCGTGTCCGAGGTGACAAAAGTCGTAGACCGTCATTCCGCAGACGTACATCCGGACGTTGCCGGGCTCGATCGCAACGAAGGCTTCTTTCTTTCGCGTCAGGGAGTTGTGAATATGAAGCATCTTGTCTTCCGCAAGACCGTTACCGCGGCCGGAGTGTTCGGGCAGCGGCGAAACGGGAGTTCGAAAACGCCGCGCGGAGTACCTTCCCGCTCTCGTTTCCGCCCGGCGCCCGATTGCGATCCGACTCGGGTTATTTGGTAGAATGACGCGTTGATCCGCATGGATTCGACGGAAAAACCGAGTGATTTTAGCACAATGAAGATCCGCCCCAATTCTGCACTGGCCGCGATGGCCCTCATCCTCGGGTTCGCGAGCCCTCTCGCTCTGGCGGCCGACACGCTCGCGGAAGTCCAGGCGCTCGTCAACAAGGGGCAGCATCCGCAGGCGCTCGCAATGGCCGACCGTCTCCTCGCGGGCAATGCGAAGGATCCCCAGGCAAGATTCCTCAAGGGTATCGCGCTCACCGAGCTGAACCGCGCGAACGAGGCGATCGCCGTGTTCCAGAAGCTCACCGAAGATTTCCCGGAACTTCCTGAGCCCTATAACAATCTCGCTGTGCTGTACGCGCAGCAGCGGCAGTACGACAAGGCCCGTTCGGCACTGGAAATGGCGATCCGGACCCATCCCAGCTACGCGACGGCGCACGAGAATCTCGGCGACGTCTATGCACGGCTCGCGAGCCAGGCGTACGACAAGGCGTTGCAACTCGATTCGGCGAACGCGGGAGCGCAGTCCAAGCTAGCACTGATTCGCGAGATGATGTCCGGCACCTACCAGGGGAGCGCTCGTACCCAAGTCGCGACGACTCGGTCGGTCAGCGTCCCGCGCGATAACGCCCCGACCGCGTCCTCGACCGCGCCGGGACCTTCCGCGGCCGCTTCCACCCCGCCGAAAACGGGCGCGACCGCATCGGCTCCTGCCGCGCCGGCTGCAGCGGCCTTGACTGCAGCTGTCCCGACTACGGCCTCACCTGCGCCCCCCCCGTCGGCATCGTCCTCGGCGGCGACCGCGGCAAGCGCACCCGCTGTCAAGGCGGCGAGCGCTGCCGCTCAGCCCTCTGAATCTGCAGCGGCCGCGCGTGCCGGCGATGCGGGGCAACGTGAAGCATTGAACGCGGTCGAAGCGTGGGCGGCGGCTTGGTCGCGCAAGGACATCCAGACGTACCTGTCGTACTACGACAAGGATTTCAAGACGCCGGGCGGCGTTTCCCGCAAGAAATGGGAGCAGGAGCGCCAGCAGCGCGTCGGCAAGCCGGGCGAGATTTCGGTGGACATCGAGAAGCCGGAGACGGAAGTTGAAGGAGATGTCGCGACGGTTCGCTTCCGCCAGCATTACAAGTCGGCAGGCTTCGATTCTTCGACGATGAAGACGCTCGAACTCGTGAAGCGGAACGGCAAATGGCGGATTCGCGAGGAGCGGATTGGAGGATGAGCCGGCCGCGTGCCGGACGAAAATTTTTCGTCCTCCTGTGCCTCGCCGCTTCGGCGGTCGCGCATTCATTTGCGACCGGGATGCCGGCGGGCAATCGTGGCATTTCGGACGCGGGTCCCGATGCGTCGCTTGAATACGTCTTCGACGAGATCGAGGCGAACCGCCTCGATTCCGCCCTCGAACGAACTGAAGCGCTGCTGCGCGCCTATCCGAATTTCCGGCTCGCCCACCTGATTCAGGGCGACCTCCTCCTCGCACGCGGAAGGCCGCTTCCCGAGTTCGGCGGAGCCCCTGCCGCAAAGGATCAGGTGCGCGAACTGCGAGACGAGGCGATCGCGCGCTTGCGCGCCTATCGCGAGCGCCCGACGACGACACGGTACATCCCGCGCTATCTGCTGCAGATGGGACCCGAGCAGCGTTACGCCGTCGTCGTCGACACGAAGCGCGCCCGGCTTTACGTGTACGAGAACGAGGCCGGTAAACCGCGCTTCATTGCGGACTATTACGTGAGCCACGGCAAGGCAGGCGCCGACAAGCAGGTCGAAGGCGACAACCGCACACCTCTCGGGGTGTACGAAGTCACCTCGTATATCGACAAGGCAAAGCTCCCCGACCTGTACGGCAGCGGCGCGTTTCCGATCAATTACCCCAACGAATGGGACCAGCGACTCGGCAGGACCGGACACGGCATCTGGCTTCACGGCACGCCGAGCAACACCTATGCCCGTCCACCCTTGTCGTCCGAGGGGTGCGTGACGCTTGCAAACCAGGATTTCAACCAGCTTGCGGCCTTCGTTGTGCCAGGGCTGACGCCGGTGATCATCAGCAACGAGATCGAATGGCTGTCGCTCGACGACTGGCAGGCCGAGCGCAAGGGGCTGAAGGAAGCGATCGAGCGCTGGCGCCGAGACTGGGAGAGCACCGACGTCGAACGTTACCTCGCCCACTATTCGCGGGATTTCCGCAGCGACCGTCAGGATTACGCTGCGTGGACGGAGCAGAAGCGCCGCATCGGCGCGAACCGGCAATGGATCAAGGTCGGCCTCAAAAAATTGAGCCTGTTCCGAAACCCGGGCCGCGACGATCTGGTGGTCGTCACGTTCGAACAGGACTATCGTAGCGACGGTCATTCGGATCAGATGCGCAAGCGCCAGTACTGGGTCAAGGAAGGCGGCCGCTGGAAGATCGCTTACGAAGGCAAGGCCTGACCCCCTCTTCTTTTCGTCACAATGGACACCCGAACCATGAAGCGTCTTATCGTCTCTCTGTTCCTGTTTGCGTGGGCGACGTTGGCCGGAGCGGCAAACCCGGTCGTTGAAATGCGCACCAACCAGGGAACGGTCGTCCTCGAACTGTTCGCCGACAAGGCACCGAAGTCGGTCGCCAATTTCCTCGAATACGTAAAGAGCGGGCACTACGACGGCACCGTGTTCCATCGCGTCATCGACGGTTTCATGATCCAGGGCGGCGGTTTCGACAGTGCGATGAACGAGAAGCCGACGCGCGCACCGATCGAGAACGAAGCGCGCAACGGGTTGCGCAACGAAGCCGGAGCGATCGCGATGGCGCGCACCGCGGATCCGCACTCGGCGAGTTCGCAGTTCTACATCAACCTCGTCGACAACCGCTTCCTCGACTATCCGTCCCGCGACGGATGGGGTTATGCGGTCTTCGGCAAGGTCAAGCAGGGGTTCGACGTCGTCCAGAAGATCGGGCGCGTCAAGACCGGAGTATCGAAGGGCATGCCCGACGTCCCCCAGCAACCGGTGACGATCGAGTCGGTCCGGGTCATCGAAGCGGCGGCAGACGAAAAAGCCAGGAAATAACCCACAGGAGCCTCTCATGGCAGTCAAGCTTCACACCAATCACGGCACGATCACTCTCGAACTGGATTCCGAGAAGGCTCCGGAAACGGTAAAGAACTTTCTCGCGTACGTCGCTTCGGGACACTACGACAACACGCTTTTTCATCGCGTGATCAAGGGCTTCATGATCCAGGGCGGCGGCTTCGAGCCGGGCATGGGGCAAAAACCGACGCTGGATCCGATCCAGAACGAAGCCGACAACGGGCTCAAGAACGTCACCGGGACGATCGCGATGGCGCGCACCCAGGCGCCCCACTCGGCGACAGCTCAGTTCTTCATCAACGTCGCCGACAACGATTTCCTCGATTTTCGCTCGCCCGACACCCAAGGCTGGGGTTACTGCGTATTCGGCCGCGTGACTGACGGAATGGAGATCGTGAATACGATCCGTTCCGTAAAGACCGGTTCGAGCGGCTTCCATCAGGACGTCCCGGTCGAGGACGTCATTATCCAGCGCGCCGAGATCGTCTGAGCAGCGCAGACCGGCGCGAATGCGGAAACATCGGCCGGCGTCGGCCCTGTTCATCTCCGACCTGCACTTGAGCGAGGCGCAGCCCCAGGCGCTGCGCGTTTTTCTGAGTTTCCTTCGGGGACCCGCACGGTCTGCGGAGGCGCTCTACATCCTCGGTGACCTGTTCGAATACTGGGCGGGCGACGACGACCTCGACGCGCCGCTCAACCGGACCGTCCGGGACGCGCTCGCGGACCTTGCCGCGGCTGGAGTACCGGTCTATTTTCTCGCGGGCAACCGCGACTTTCTGCTCGGGGAGGCGTTTGCGCGCGCGGCACAGATCGAACTCCTCCCCGATCCGACGCTGATCGAGATCGCCGGACAACGTGTTCTGCTGACTCACGGCGACGCGCTGTGCACTGACGACCAGGCGTATCAGGCCTACCGGAAGCAAGTCCGCGATCCCGCCTGGCAATCGGCCTTCCTGAACCGGCCGCTTGCCGAACGCAAGCAGATCATCGAAGAGCTTCGCCAGCAAAGCGAAGCCGCCAAGCAGGTGAAAGCGACCGAGATCATGGATGTGAATCCGTCGGCGGTCGAAGCGCTCCTGCGCAAGCACGCTTACCCGGCCTTGCTGCACGGGCATACCCACCGTCCCGCACACCACGTGCTGCGCATCGATGGACGCCATTGCGAACGCTGGGTCCTCGAAGACTGGCACAACGACGCGCCCTACATCCGCTGGGACGCGTCCGGCACAAAAATGCTCCGCTACGCGTCGCCCGACGGGGACTGACTGGCCCGTCCCGCCGCGCTCAACTATAGGAAGCCGCGCGCGAGGTCGTCCCGGATATCCGAAAGCGCCTCCAGACCCACTGCGACCCGCAGCAGCCCCTCCCCGATTCCGGCCGCGGCGCGGGCTTCCGCGGAGATGCGACCGTGCGTTGTCGAGGCCGGGTGCGTGATCGTCGTCTTCGTATCCCCCAGGTTCGCGGTGATCGAGATCATCCGCGTCGCGTCGACGACCTTCCACGCGGCTTCCCGCCCTCCAGTCACAGCGAAGCTGACGATTGCGCCTCCGGCTCGCTGTTGGCGCATTGCCAACTCGTGCTGCGGATGGGACGCCAACCCGGGGTAATACACACGTTCGACCCCCGGCTGCTGTTCGAGCCAGCGCGCGAGTTCCAGCGCGCTCGCCGACTGCGCTTCCATGCGGATCCGCAAGGTCTCGAGTCCCTTCAGGATCACCCAGGCGTTGAACGGCGAAATGCTCGGTCCCGCGGTGCGAAGGAACTTGAAGACCTCGTCGAGGATCGCCTTTTTGCCGGCGACCGCACCGCCGAGCACCCGACCCTGGCCGTCCAGGTATTTCGTCGCTGAATGCACGATTACGTCCGCTCCGAGTTCGAGCGGGCGTTGCAAAACGGGGGTGCAGAAGCAGTTGTCGACCGCGAGCAGCGCGCCGGCGGCGTGCGCGATGTCGGCGACCGCCGCAATGTCGATGACTTCCATCAACGGATTCGAAGGCGTTTCCACGAAGAACAGGCGGGTGCGCGCGTTCACCGCGTTGCGCCACGCCGCAGGATCCGTCGCCGGCACGAAGGTGGTTTCGATTCCGAATTTCGACAGGATGTTGCCGAACAGCTGCTGGGTCGCGCCGAAAAGGCCCATCGACGCGACCACGTGATCGCCCGCCTGCAGCAGCGACATCGCGAGCGCCAGAATCGCCGACATCCCCGAAGCGGTCGCCACGCAGCTTTCGGCGCCTTCGAGCGCCGCGAGCCGTTCCTGCATCGCGGTCACCGTCGGATTCGAGAAACGCGAATAGACGTTCCCCGGCTCCTCGCCGGAGAATCGCGCTGCGGCTTGCGCCGCGCTCCCGAACACGAAGCTCGAGGTCAGGTACAGCGCCTCGCTGTGCTCGTTGAACTGGCTGCGCGCAGTGCCCGCGCGGACCGCGAGCGTGTCGAACTGGGCAGCGTCGGTGGGATTCGTCGTCGGCTCAATTGTCATGGCTCGCCACCAGGTTCAGATCGAGTTGGCCCGCGTCACTGTCCTCACCCGAGCCCTTGCTCACTCCGCGCTGGTTTTCGACGCCGCTGAGATACTCCGCGGTGATGTCGCCGGTCACGTAGCAACCGTCGAAGCACGAGGTTTCGAAGAAGTTGATCGCCGGATTCACCGCCCGGACAGCGGCCTTCAGATCGGCGAGATCCTGGTAGATCAAGCCGTCGGCGCCGATCTCGCGGCAGATTTCTTCCTCCTCGCGGTTCGCGGCGATCAGCTCGCCACGCGTCGGCATGTCGATGCCGTAGACGTTCGCGTAGCGTACCGGCGGCGCGGCGGACGCCAGATAAACCTTCTCGGCCCCGGCCTCGCGAGCCATCGTCACGATCTCACGGCTCGTCGTGCCACGGACGATCGAATCATCCACGAGCAGGACCTTCTTGCCCCTGAATTCCTGCGGAATCGTGTTAAGTTTCTGCCGCACCGACTTACGGCGCACGGCCTGCCCAGGCATGATGAAAGTCCGGCCGATATACCGGTTCTTCACGAAACCCTCGCGGTAGGGCAGCCCGAGCCGGTGCGCCATTTCCATCGCGGAAGGCCGGCTGGAGTCCGGAATCGGGATCACGACGTCCACTTCCACGTGTGGATGCAGGCGCCTGAGCTTGTCCGCGAGAAATTCGCCCATCTTCACGCGGGACTCGTAGACCGACACGCCGTCGATGATCGAATCCGGCCGGGCGAGATAGACGAACTCGAACATGCAAGGCGCTTCGACGGTCGTCTCCGCGCACTGACGGCTGTGGAACGTTCCGTCGATCTTGATCAGAATCGCCTCGCCGGGGGCGACATCGCGCATCATGCGGTATCCGAGCACGTCCATCGCCACCGACTCGGACGCGACGAGCCACTCCTGCGCTTCGCCGCCGTCGTTGCGCCCGATCACGAGCGGCCGGATACCGAAGGGGTCGCGGAAGGCGAGCAGGCCGTAGCCCGCAATCATCACCACTGCCGCGTATGCGCCCCTGCAGCGACGATGAACGCCCGCGACGGCGCGAAAGACCGCCTCCTCGTCGAGCTTGAACCCGTTGGCTGCGGCCTGCAGTTCGTGGGCAAGCACGTTCAGGAGCACTTCCGAATCCGAGCCGGTGTTGATGTGGCGGAGATCGGACAGGAACATCTCGCGCTTGAGCTCGTCCGAGTTCGTCAGATTGCCGTTATGCGCGAGCAGCAGCCCGAACGGGGAATTCACGTAAAACGGCTGCGCTTCGGCCGGATTGCACGCCGACCCGGCGGTCGGGTAACGCACATGGCCGATGCCCCAGTTGCCGACCAGATTGCGCATGTTGCGGGTGCGGAAAACATCGCGAACGAGTCCCGGTCCCTTGTGCATGAAAAATCGCCCACCTTCCGAAGTGGCGATCCCTGCAGCATCCTGCCCGCGGTGCTGCAGCACCTGAAGACCGTCATAGAGCAACTGATTGACCGGCGAGGTCGCGACGACCCCAAGAATTCCGCACATTGAATGGCACCTATCTGTAACGAATCCGGGCGGCTACCGCATCAGGGAGCCAGGGTTTGGCGGAAATGACCGCCGTTTCCAATGGGGGCGAGAAGATCGCGTTTGCCCACCACGGCTCGCGCGCCAGCCCCACCAGTCCTCCGAGGAGCACAACCGCGAACGCGATCGCGAGTCCGCGGGCGAGCCCGAAAACGGCGCCGAACACGCGGTCTGCTGCTCCGAGTCCCACAGCCTTCAACAGTTCCCGCAGCAGGAAGCGCAGCAGCGCCGCCAGCAACAGTACTGCAACGAAAATCAGTGCGAACCCGGCCACCGGGCGCCAGGCCGGCTCCGAAATAACGCCCGAGAGCAAATCAGCGACCTCGCCCGAGTAGCGCCAAGCCGCGAACGCCGCCAGCACCCACGCCAGCATCGCGATCACCTCGCTGACCAACCCCCGCCACATGCCGACGGCGGCGGAAAGCGCGAGCACGCCGAGGAAAACGTAGTCAAATGCGGTCACGAATATGCCGGACGTGTTGCTTCACCGCGGTACCACGACACCCTTCATGCCACTGTCGCGCAACCGGATCGCAATCTTTTCCGCGTCCTCGCGGCTCGCGAACGGGCCGACGCGAACACGTGTGACGGTGCCAGTCTTCTCGGTGTATGCCGTAAATCCGCGCTTCTTCAGATCCGAGCCGATCGCGTTCGCCTTGCTCGCCTCGCTGAAAGCGCCGACCTGCACGACGAAGGATTCGTTGGCGGCCCCCGGGCTTTTTCCCTCGAGCAGTGCGATCGCGCGGCCGCCGTCGTCCTTGACGACGGGAGTCGGGGGCACCGGAGCGCGTTCAGGCGCCGCTGCGGGGGTTGCGGGAGCTTTCGATGTCACCGCGGCGCGCGGCGCGGGGGGCGGAACATCGTCTTCGCTCGGCGGAATCGGCACTTCCGCTTCGGGCGCAGCCAATGCCGGTTGCTCGTCGGGCAGCGCAGCGATCTGCGGGGCGGATACCGGTGCCGTGCGGTTGGCGATCGGTCGCGCGAGCGCAGTGTCGGCTTCCCGGTCGGGAATCGTGATCTGGATGTCCTGAGCCGGCGTGCCCGGTTCCTGATCCATCACCATCGGCAGAATGATCGCGGCGAGCAACGCGAGCGCGGCGGCGCCGACCAGCCTGCGCCGGGACCGCTTCTTGAGTTCGAGATTGTCGTTTTCCGTCACGCGAAAACCTCAGCGGCGGGCGGAGCGAACCGCGCGGAGTACTTCCGCCACTGTGAGGAATGAACCGAAGGCGACGATTCTATCACCCTCGCCCGCGCTTTTTTGCGCCGCGGCGAACGCCTCCGTCGGACCGTCGAAACACTGCACGTCACCGGTCATGCCTGCGCTCCGCAGACGCTCGGCGAGCGCAGGCGCGGACAGCCCGCGTGGTCCGGGAAGTCCGGCGAGGAACCAGTGGTCGACGCGGCCTGCAATCAGGCGGAAGACCTCTTCCACCTCCTTGTCGGCCAGCATTCCGAGGACCGCCCAGGTCTCCGGGAAATAGCCCATGTTCGACAGGTTCTCGGCAAGGACACCCGCCGCCTGGGGATTGTGGGCGACGTCCAGAACCACGGAAGGCCGCCCCGGCAAGACCTGGAACCGGCCGGGCAATTCGACGAGCAGCATTCCTTCGCGTACCGCCTGCATCGACACCGGAAGCCGATCGCGGACGCACTCGAGCGCCATCAGCACCGCCGCAGCATTGAGCAGCTGATTCGCGCCGCGAAGCGCGGGATAGGCGAGGCCACCGCGCCGCGTTCCGTTGCGATGCCACCACACCCACTGCGTTCGGTCGCCGGAAAACCCGAAATCCTCGCCGACGAGCTTGAGATCGGCACCGATTTCCCGCGCGTGCGCAACGAGCGACTGGGGCGCCAGCGGATCGGAGCAGATTGCCGGACGGCCGGGGCGGAAGATTCCGGCCTTCTCGAACGCGATTTCTTCGCGCGTCCCGCCCAGATAATCCATGTGATCCATCGCGACGCTGGTCACGATCGCGCAGTCGGCATCGAAGACATTGACCGCGTCGAGACGTCCGCCGAGCCCGACTTCGAGGATGATCACATCGAGCGGCTGCCGACAGAACGCGTGCCAGGCAGCGAGCGTCCCCTGTTCGAAGTACGTCAGCGGGGCGTCGCCGCGCGCTTGCTCGACTGCGAAGAACGCCGCGACGAGGGCCGCATCGTCGAGTTCTCGGCCGTCGACCCGCACCCGCTCGTTGTAGCGCAACAGGTGCGGCGACGTGTAGCAGCCCACCCGATAACCCGCGGCAATCAGGACCGCCTCGAGCATCGCGCAAGTGGATCCTTTGCCGTTGGTTCCACCCACCGTGATGATCAGCGCGTCGCTGGACGCATTCAGTGCCTGCCGAACGGCGGCGACGCGCTCGAGACCGAGGCGGATCGATGCCCCCCCTCGGCTCTCCAGCAGGTCCAGCCAACCGTCCAGCGTCTCCGGATAGCTCATCACGGCAGCCGGTCAGACGCCGATCGCCGGCTGACGAGTCAGCAGAGTGAGCAGCTCGGCGAGCTTGGTGCGCAGCTCACGCCGGTCAACGATCATGTCGATCGCGCCCTTTTCGAGCAGGAACTCCGAGCGCTGGAAGCCTTCGGGGAGCGTCTCGCGCACCGTCTGCTCGATGACGCGCGGCCCGGCGAAGCCGATCAGCGCGCCCGGCTCGGCGATGACGACGTCACCCATGAACGCGAAGCTCGCGGACACGCCGCCCATTGTCGGATCGGTCAGCAGCGTGATGAACGGCAGCTTGCGTTGCGACAGCTGGGTGATCGAAGCCGTGGTCTTCGCCATCTGCATCAGCGAAAACAAGCCTTCCTGCATCCGCGCGCCGCCCGTCGCGGTGATGCAGATGAACGGCAGACGCTGATCGAGCGCCGCCTTCGCCCCGCGCACGAAACGCTCGCCGACGACCGACCCCATCGAACCGCCGAGAAAGTCGAACTCGAAACACGCGACGACGACCGGGACCGTCAGGATCGCCCCCTGCATGACCACCATTGCGTCCGCTTCCGCGGTATCGTCGTTCGCCGCCGACAGCCGCTCGGTGTAGCGGCGCGAGTCCTTGAATTTCAACGGATCGACCGGCACGACCTCGGCGCCGATTTCGAAACGACCTTCGGCGTCGAGCAGCAGGTCCAGCCGCGTACGGGCTCGCACGCGCTGATGATGGCCGCACTTCGGGCAGACCATCTGGTTGCTTTCGAGGTCCGACCGATAGAGGACCGCTTCGCACGCAGCGCACTTGCTCCAGAGCCCTTCGGGAATGGATTTCCTCGCCGCCGACTCGGCGCGCTTGATCTTCGGCGGCAGCAGTTTCTGAAGCCAGCTCATTTGACCGCTCCCTGCAGTTCGTCGAGCGCCGAACGGACCTGCGCGACGAAGGCTCTGACATTTTCGGCCACCCGATCGCGCGGGCTTCGCTCGATCTCCTCGATGATGCGGCTACCGATCACGACCGCGTCGGCAACCTCGCCGATGCGCCGCGCCGAAGCCGCATCACGAATGCCGAAACCGACGCCGACCGGCATGCCGACCTTCGCGCGGATCCGGGGAATGCGGGCCGCGACCTCGTCGAAATCGAGGGTCGCGGCACCGGTGACGCCCTTCAGTGAGACGTAATAGATATAACCGCTGCCGATCGCCGCGACGTCGTCGAACCGCTGTTCGGTTGACGTCGGCGCAAGCAGAAAGATGGGATCGAGACCGGCGCTCTTCGCGACCGCCGCGAACTGCTCGCATTCCTCGGGCGGGTAATCGACGATCAACACGCCGTCGACGCCCGCTTCCCGCGCGGCCGCGATGAAAGCGGAAACGCCCATCGCCTCGACCGGATTCGCGTACCCCATCAGAACGACCGGCGTGTCGGCATTGCCGGCGCGGAACTCGCGCACGATCTGCAGCACCTTGCGCAGGCTCATGCCGTTCGCGAGCGCCCGCTCGGATGCGCGCTGGATCGTCGGGCCATCGGCCATCGGGTCGGAGAACGGCACACCCAGTTCGATGATGTCGGCGCCGCCTTCGACTAGTGCGTTCATCAATGGCAACGTCAGATCGGGCGACGGATCGCCCGCAGTGATGAAGGGAATCAGGGCCCGCCGCCCGGAAGCCTGCAGGCGCTGAAAAGTAGACTGGATTTTTGACATATTCGCCGTAAGGGAACGCGGAACGGGCTCGTTCCGCTGGGCTCTCAGAACTGGATGCCGGACTTTTCGGCGACGGTGTGCATGTCCTTGTCGCCGCGCCCGGAAAGATTGACGAGCAGGATCTTGTCTTTCGGCAACGTCGGCGCGAGCCGCGCCGCGTGCGCGAGCGCATGGGACGATTCGAGCGCCGGAATGATGCCTTCGAGCCGGCACAGGTCGTGGAACGCCTTCAACGCCTCGAGGTCGGTGACGCAGACATACTCCGCCTTGCCGCTATCCTTCAGCCACGCATGCTCGGGCCCGACACCGGGATAGTCGAGACCCGCCGAGATCGAATGCGTCTCGATAATCTGGCCGTCCTCGTCCTGCAGGAGATAAGTCCGGTTGCCATGCAGCACACCCGGTCTGCCCGCGGTGAGGCTGGCCGCATGCATCCCCGTCTCGAGACCCGACCCCGCCGCCTCGACTCCGACGAGACGGACGTCCGGCACGTCGAGGTAGGGATGGAAAATGCCCATCGCGTTGGAGCCGCCGCCCACGCAGGCGATCACGTAATCCGGCTGGCGGCCGGTCATCTCCGGCATCTGGATGAGGGATTCCTGCCCGATGACGGCCTGGAAGTCGCGCACCATCACCGGATATGGATGCGGGCCGGCCACGGTGCCGATGATGTAGAAGGTGTCATGGACGTTCGTGACCCAGTCGCGCATCGCCTCGTTGAGCGCGTCTTTCAGGGTTTTCGACCCGGATTCGACGGGAACGACGGTTGCGCCGAGCAGCTTCATCCGATACACGTTGGCGGCCTGCCGCCGCACGTCCTCGGACCCCATATACACGACACATTCCATGCCGTAGCGCGCCGCGACCGTCGCCGTGGCGACACCGTGCTGGCCGGCGCCGGTTTCGGCGATGACGCGCGGCTTGCCCATTCGGCGGGCAACGAGCGCCTGGCCGATGCAGTTGTTCACCTTGTGCGCGCCGGTATGGTTCAGATCTTCGCGCTTGAGGAAAATCTGCGCCCCGCCGAGAAGTTCCGACCAGCGCCGGGCGTGATAGATCGGACTGGGGCGCCCGACGTAATGCTTGAGCTCGTACTCGAACTCGGCCCGGAAAGCCGCGTCGTTGCGGCATTCCTCGTAGGCCGCACGCAACTCCGCGAGCGCCGGAATCAGCGTCTCGGCAACGAAAACACCCCCGTAGGGACCGAAATGTCCGCTCGAGTCGGGAAAATGGTAAGGGGATTCAGCCATCTGCATGTCGAACTCCAGCGATGAACGCGGCGATGCGCGCCGCGTCCTTGATGCCCTTGCCCGACTCCACACCACTGGACACGTCGACCGCCCACGGCCTCACGCGGCGTACCGCCTCGGCAACGTTGTCCGGGTCGAGTCCGCCGGAGAGGATCAGGGGTGTGTCGAGCCCGCCCTCGGGAATCAGGGACCAATCGAACTGCTTGCCACCACCGCCATAGCCTTCGACGAAGGCGTCGAGCAGCAGCCCGGAGGCGGCGCGATGACAAGCCGCGAATTCTAGCAGATCGATTCCCGTCCGCATCCGCACGGCCTTGATCCAGTTGCGGCCGAAGCGGGCGCAATCCGCTTCGCTCTCGTCGCCGTGGAACTGGAGAAACTGGAGGGGGACGCGCGCGAGCGCCTCGGATACGAACGCCGGATCCGGATTGACGAACAATCCGACCGTCGAGACGAACGGCGGTACCCGCGAAGCCAGCTCGGCGGCGAGTTCGAATGACACGAAACGGGGACTGGGCGGATAGAAGACGAGGCCGATGGCATCGGCGCCGGCCTCGACCGCAGCCTCGACGTCCTCATGGCGCGTCAGGCCGCAGATCTTGACACGAGTGCGGGACACTAGACGAAAGGAATACGCGGAACGGCAATGATACGCCCTTCGCTCGGCAGCGACCAGTGCCGGCCGTACTCGACGCCACACAGATACAACCCGTCGGCGGGGAAGGTTAGGCCCGCGAGGCTGCGATTGCGCGCTGCGAGCACTTCGGCCAGCCATTCCACAGGGTAACGGCCCTTTCCGACGTAGACGAGGGCACCGACGAGGTTGCGCACCATATGGTGAAGAAACGCGTTCGCGTGGAAATCGAAGACCACGTAGTCCCCGTCGCGCTGAACGCGCGCCTCGTGCATCAACTTGAGCGGGGATTTCGCTTGGCAACCGGCCGCACGGAAGGCGGAAAAATCGTGCCACCCTTCAAGGCATCGCGCCGCCTCGGCCATTGCGACCTCGTCGAGAGGAGGATGAAACCAGCCCACGCGCCCGGCGAGCAGCGCCGGCTTGACCGGCACGTTATGAAGGATGTAGCGATAACGTCGTGAAACCGCACAGAACCTCGCGTGGAAACCGTCGTTCGCCTCGAGTGCCCAGCGGACGACGACGGGCACCGTCAGCCGGCTGTTGACCCCGCGCACCCAGCCGGACAGAGGCCTGCACGAATCGGTGTCGAAATGAACGACCTGCGCGGTCGCGTGAACGCCCGTGTCAGTGCGGCCGGCGCAATGAAGGCGCACCGGGTGATCGGCGATCCGGGCGATGCCCGCTTCGAGATGATCCTGCACCGTGCGCCCGTGCGCCTGGCTCTGCCAACCCTCGAACGCGTTGCCGGCATACTCGATCCCCAGAACGATCCTCATCGCACGAATCCCAGTACGACCAGCACAGCGATCCCGACGACCGTGATCCCCGCCTCCATCATTCCCAGCCGTTCTCGTCCGAGCTGGATCGTCTGCAGTTCGGAGTCGCTTTCATCGTCGAGCCAGTCGCGCCAGCCGCGAGGCGACGCCGACTCCACGTACTGCATGACGAGCAACAGGCGCACCGCGAGCCCCCGCGCAGGCAGCCCCACGGCCTCGAACGGCCGCAACAGCGCGTACAGCCCCGTCACAAGACGGCTCACCGACAGCCGTTCGAGCAATATCGCGACACAACATACGACACCAAGCAAACGACCCGCGTGCTGCATCGCGAACATCACCCCCTCGCTACTCGGGCTGATCACCGGGATAGCGACCAGAAGCGCTTCGCCGGGGGTGAACCAAGCGAAGAAAACCACGATCGCAATCAGCAGGAACCGCACCCGCTTGAGCAGACGCCGGGTCCGCGACGGCGCAAGAATACGCGCCGCCAGCGCGCATCCGAGCACCGCGAGCGCGAGTGCCGGACCGGACAGCGCCTGCAGACCGAGAACCGACATCCCCCACGCGAGGATCAGAAATCCCGAGTGCATAAAACGACAGGCCGCCCGTTGTCAGGGCGGCCTTCGGATCGGTGAAACCGGGCGCGAGCGTTAGCCAAGGCGCTCCAGCAGCCGACGTCCGGCAGCTTGCTGATCCGGGGCGCCTTCCCGAAGCACTTCCTCGATCAATTCGCGCGCCCCATCCTTGTCACCCATTTCATCGTATGCACGCGCGAGCTCGAGTTTGGTGTCGACTTCCTGCAGCGCGTCCTCGTTCAACTCCTCGACGGCAACCCGCGGCAGCTCGGTCGAGATATCCATGACTTCGATCGGCGCCTCCGCTTGCCCGCCTTCGTCGGCGCTGCCCGGCTCGAGGTCGGGAGCGGTGCGGGAGAGGTCGAACGCCGCTGGCTCCTCCGCGGTCGTCGGCGTTGCGTCTTCCAGATTGAAGTCGAAATCGAGCAGGCTGCTGTCGAACGTCGTCTTCTCGAGATCGGCGACGCCGCCGTCGCGCTCCTCGGACGCGAGCGTTTCCGTCGCAGCTGCGCCGTCGAGATCGAAATCCGCGAGCGGGCTTTCAGACTCCACCTGGCAGATTTCCTCATTCAGATCGAACTCCAGACTTTGGTCAGGACGAACAAAGTCGGATCCGTCTCCGATGATCGTTTCATTCATCGATGCGACCGTCGCGGGAGCAGGCTCATCGGCGATGTCGAGATCGAGTTCGAGACCATCCGCGACGCCGTCCTGCAGGACCGGAGCGCCCGTTTCGGACGTGGCGTCCGGAGCGTCCGCAAGGCCGGGGAAATCGACGTCGAGCCCGAGGCCTGCATCGAGGTCGAAATCGAGCGCGGCCGCGTCGATCTCCGGCAAAGCCTCGATGACCGGCTCCGGATCCGAAAACCCGGTTCCGTCCGTCATCGGCATATCCAACGAATCGATCTGCAAAGCGGTAGAACCGCCCTCGCGAGCGCCGAATCCGTCCTTCGGTTGCCCGTCAGCGGACGCATCGGCGGCGGACGTGAAATCCAGATCCGGACGGACGCTATCGAGCTTGGTGTCGTCCGCTTCCGAGTCCGCAGCAGTCGCTGCCGCGAGCACAGCCAGGCCGGCAACAGTTTCCTGAAGCGAACGGTTGCCGGGCTCCGGGCGCAAAGCGCCCGTTTCAGTCGCTGCGCCAGCCGCCCGCGCGACCGAGGCCCCGTACAAGGGATTCGCGGGATCGATGCGGCGCCCCATTTCGGCGGCCTTTTGCCAGTCGCTCCCCTCTCCGCCGGTGCGCGCGTAAAGATCCGACGCCGTCGCCTCGAACTGCTTGAGGTTCTTCCGCTGCGCGTAAATCTCGAGCAACTTGAGGAAGATCGCCGAACGGGACGAATCGGCCTTCAGCGCGTCGAGGAGAATTTCCTCGGCCTGAGCGTCGCGGCCGTACGCCATATAGACGTCGGCCTCGGCGACCGGGTCCACGCCTTCGTCAGCATCGATCGCCGAAAGTCCCGACTGGCTGAAATCGGTGTGGATGATGCTGGTATCGCTGGTATTGACGTTTTGTCCACCGGTTGCGCCGAACACCGAATTCGTGACCGGCAGCAGGTCCACCCGCGTCATCTGCCCGTTCGCGGCGACCATCGCGCCCTTGCGGCGCTCCCGTGCCTTCAGCCCGACGTAGCCGAGGAGCAAGGCGAGAATCCCGCCTCCACCGGCGAGCATCTTGGGATCCTGCAGCAACTCGTCGAAAAAACCCGGTTGCTCGACCGGAACCGGCGCAGGAGTCGGCGCCGTCGGAGTTTCCGCTTTCGGGGCCGGCTGCGTTCCCGCGGCCTGCCGTTCGGCCTCTGCGTTCGGCGCGCCCGCTTCCGCCGGCTTTGCGGGGGGATTCGCGCCCGCCGCGGCCGTCGCTTGGGCGGCCTGTTGCTGCAACTGTCCGAGCCCCTGATTGCGCAGTTCGAGGAGTTGCTGCATCTCGCGAATACTCGCCTCGAGTGCGGCGAGCCGGTTATTCGCCTCCTCGAGCGCCTTGTCGCGCGCGACGAGTTCCTCTTCCAACGCCTGCAGACGGGCCAGCCGGGCGCGGTCGCCTGTCGTCGGCTGCGCCGGCGAGTCTGTCGCCGCCGAGACCTCCACCCTGTCGCCATTCGCGCCCGACCGTGCGCCTTCGTCGATCTTCGGAACGATGGTGCCGGCATCGGCTCGCGAGGATTCGGGGTCGACGCTTGCGGCCCGCGAGGCGGAGACCCCTGCGAGGCGTTTTCGATACGCCTCGAAATCCGCCGAGTGCGCGATGACCTCGCGCCGCGCCTGCGCCGGCTCGACCGCGAAGACCTCCTGCTCGGCTGGGACGTTCAGGATCACGCCCGCGCGCAGGCGGTTGATATTGCCCCCGTCGAACGCATCCGGATTGTCGCGGAAAAGCGCGATCAGCATCTGATCGAGGCTTGCGGTCGGCGACCGATGTGCGTCCGCGACACTGTGCAGCGTGTCCCCACGCCGTACCTCGTAGCGATCGGGAGCCGATTGCGCCGCGGCCCGCGGCGACGGCGCGACCGAAGGCCTGGGGCGGCCTGATGCCGCGGGCGCCGCCGAAGGCGCCGCCACCTGGGCAGCCACGGGCACCGGTGCATTCAACGGCACCGGATCGAGCAGGAACGTATATTCGCGAATCAGGCGGCCCGAAGCCCAGTCAAGTTCGAGGAGCAGGTCGACGAAGGGATCGTTCAGCGGACGGTCGCTGGAAATCCGCACGACAGCGCTGCCGCCGCGCTTTTCGACGGCGAGCCGCAATGCAGCCATTACGGGTGAATACGGAAGGTTGGCCTGACGAAAGGCTTCCGTCGATGCAATCCGGGCACTGAGCGACTCCAGTTCCTGGGGCGTCGCGTTCAGTTCGATCTCGGCGCGGAGCGGCTGACCGAGGCCGCTCAGAACGCTAATGGCACCGAGGCCCGCAGCATGGGTACTGAAGGGAAGTGTTGCGATCGCCGTCGCGATCAGGGAAGCCTTGAGCGAGGTCTTGATAGCTGTCATATCATCCGCACCCCTCGATGAGGGCGCCAGGCTGCGTGGAACACGGCGTAACCGATGCTGTCTGGGCATCCGTCGGGCACCGCAATCTAACATCTTGTTTCAATTCCCGCAGCAATTCTTTCTTCGCCGAAGCGGTTCCGCACTCCTCGTCCGCCGGCAGCCGACGAGTCGAATCCGTGCGAAACCGCCCGGCGGGAAGCGGACGACACGCTCCCCAAAGGCCGATATCACTGCGACAGCAAGATCCGCAGCATTCGCCTCAGCGGCTCGGCCGCGCCCCACAGCAGCTGGTCGCCGACCGTGAAGGCGCCGAGATATTCCGGGCCCATCGCCATCTTGTGGAGGCGGCCGACCGGAACGGACAGCGTGCCGGTCACAGCCGTCGGCGTCAGCTCCCGCTCGGTGATTTCACGCTCGTTCGGAACGACCTTGACCCAGTCGTTCGCCGTGCCGATGATCTCGCTGACCTCGTCTAACGGCACGTCCTTGCGCAACTTGATAGTGAGCGCCTGAGAATGGCAGCGCATCGCGCCGATGCGGACGCACAGTCCGTCGATCGGGATGCTGCCCGCGGTCCGGAACGGCGCGTTGCCGAGGATTTTGTTGCACTCGGCGCCGCCCTTCCATTCCTCCTTCGACTGGCCGTTCTCGACCGGCACGTCGATCCACGGGATCAGACTGCCGGCGAGGGGCACACCGCGGAAGTTCTTCGTCGGGAACGCGGCCGACCGCATCGTCTCGGCGACCTTGCGGTCAATTTCGAGAATCGCCGATGCCGGGTCGGCGAGTTCCGCCTTCACCGCGTCGTGCAGCGTGCCCATCTGCGAGAGCAATTCGCGCATGTTCTGCGCACCGGCCCCCGACGCGGCCTGGTAGGTCATCGCCGAAATCCACTCTACCAGGCCGTGCTTGAAGAGCCCGCCCAGGCCCATCAGCATCAGCGATACCGTGCAGTTGCCGCCGATCCAGTCGCGCCCGCCCTTCGCGAGCGCATCCTTGATGACGTGCATGTTGACCGGATCGAGAATGATCACGGCGTTGTCTTCCATCCGCAGCGCGCTCGCGGCGTCGATCCAGTGGCCGGTCCACCCGGTCGCGCGCAGCTTCGGATACACCGCCTTCGTGTAGTCCCCGCCCTGGCAGGTGATGACGATGTCCATTTGCCGCAGCATGTCGATGTTCATCGCGTCCTGCAGCGGCAGCGACGCTTCCTTGCCGCCGAATACGGGCGCAGCGCCGCCGGCGGCCGACGTGGAGAAATAGACCGGATCGATATGAGCGAAATCGCCCTCTTCGACCATCCGCTGCATGAGCACGGAACCGACCATCCCGCGCCAACCGACCAGACCTACCTTGTTCATCGCGATTACCTCGAATTACCGAAAATCTCAGAGCGCTGCCAGCACGGCATCGCCCATTTGCTTCGTCCCGACCTTCGTCGTACCCGGTTCGAAAATGTCGCCGGTGCGGAAGCCCTGTGCGAGTACCGTCTTGACCGCGTTCTCGACACGCGTCGCGGCGTCCTCGCGACCGAACGTGTAGCGCAACATCATTGCCGCCGAGAGGATCGTCGCAAGCGGATTCGCGACGCCCTTGCCCGCGATGTCGGGCGCCGAACCGTGCGAAGGCTCGTAGAGACCCTTGTTGTCGGCGTCGAGCGACGCGGACGGCAGCATGCCGATCGAACCCGTCAGCATCGAGGCCTCGTCGGACAGGATGTCGCCGAACATGTTGCCGGTGACCATCACGTCGAATTGCTTCGGCGCGCGCACGAGCTGCATCGCGGCGTTGTCGACCAGCATGTGACTCAACTCGACGTCGGGGTACTCGCCCGCGAGTTCGATCATCACATCGCGCCACAATTGCGTCGTCTCCAGCACGTTCATCTTGTCGACCGAGCACAGGCGCTGGGCGCGCTTCCTCGCGGCCTCGAATGCGACGCGTCCGATGCGACGGATTTCCGACTCCGTGTAGTGCATCGTGTTGAAGCCGAAGCGCTCGCCGTTGCGCGTTTCGATGCCGCGCGGCTGGCCGAAGTAGATGTCGCCGGTAAGCTCACGCACGATCAGGATGTCGAGCCCCGCGACGATCTCGGGCTTCAGCGTCGAGGCGTTCGCGAGTTCCGGGTACAGGATCGCGGGGCGCAGATTCGCGAACAGGCCGAGGTCCTTGCGGATGCCGAGAAGACCGCGCTCCGGGCGCTGCTCGCGCGGCAGTACGTCCCATTTCGGCCCACCGACCGCGCCGAGCAGCACCGCGTCCGCCTCGCGGGCGAGCTTGCGCGTCGCTTCCGGGTAAGGGTCGCCGGTGGCATCGACCGCGGCACCGCCGAGCAGCGCCTCTTCCATCTCGAACTTCAGGTCCAGCGCGCGGAGCACGCGCACGGCCTCGGCCATGATTTCCGGACCGATGCCGTCGCCCGGCAGAACACAAATCTTCATCAGCAATCCTCTGTTGGAGCCTCGCCTTCAGGCGAAGTAATAGGGGTGTTCGGTGCGGCGCTTCGCTTCGAACGCGCGGATCTCGTCGGCGTGCCGCAAGGTCAGCCCGATGTCGTCCCAGCCGTTCAGCAGGCATTCCTTGCGGAACGGATCGACGTCAAATCCGATCGTCTTTCCGTCCGGCGTCGTGATCGTCTGGGCCGCGAGGTCCGCCTTCAGCCGGAAGCCGTCGTTCGCGACGCACTGCCGGAAGAGTTCGTCGACCTGCTCGGCGCCGAGCACGATCGGCAGCAGGCCGTTCTTGAAGCAGTTGTTGAAGAAGATGTCGGCAAAGCTCGTCCCGATCAGGACGCGGAAGCCGTAGTCCTCGAGCGCCCACGGTGCGTGCTCGCGCGAGCTGCCGCAACCGAAGTTGTCACGTGTCAGCAGGATCTGCGCGCCTTCGTAGCGCGGCCGGTTGAGCACGAAGTCGGGGTTCGGCGGCCGGTTCGTGTTGTCCTTCCCGGGCTCCCCCAGATCAAGGTAGCGCCACTCGTCGAACAGATTCGGTCCGAAGCCGCTGCGCTTGATCGACTTCAGGAACTGCTTCGGGATGATTGCGTCGGTGTCGACGTTCGCGCGGTCGAGCGGAGCGACCAGGCCGTTGAGGACGGTAAAGGGATTCACGTTTCACTACCTCCGATGGCGACGACGCCACCCTTTCTCAATATCCACACGCTCGGCGCGGCACTTCGGGCCGCCCCGGCACAGATCAGCCGAATTGGCGCACGTCGACGAAGTGCCCGGCCACGGCGGCCGCCGCGGCCATCGCCGGACTGACGAGGTGAGTGCGCCCGCCAGCGCCTTGCCGCCCTTCGAAATTGCGATTCGACGTGGACGCGCAGTGCTCGCCCGGCTCGAGCCGGTCGGCGTTCATCGCGAGACACATCGAACAGCCCGGCTCGCGCCACTCGAAGCCCGCCGCCAGAAAGATCTCGTGCAGCCCCTCGGCCTCGGCCTGGCGCTTGACGAGTCCCGAACCGGGAACGACGAGCACGCGCTTGACGCTCGCGGCCTTCCTTCGCCCCTTCGCGATGGCCGCGGCTTCCCGCAGGTCCTCGATGCGCGAATTCGTACAGGATCCGATGAACACCTGGTCGACCGGAATCTCGTTGATCGGCGTGTTCGGCGTGAGGCCCATGTACTTCAGCGCCCGCTCGACGCCCTCGCGCCTCACCGGGTCGGCCATGTCGGCGGGGTCCGGGACACACCCGGATATGGTGTCGACCATCTCGGGCGACGTGCCCCACGTCACCTGCGGTTCGATCGCCGCGGCGTCGAGTTCGACGACCTTGTCGAATTTCGCGCCTTCGTCGGTTTTCAGCGTACGCCAGTACGCGACCGCCTTTTCCCACGCGTCGCCTTTCGGGGCGAGCGGCTTGTCGCGCAGGTACTCGATCGTAGTTTCGTCGACGGCGACCAGACCCGCGCGGGCACCCGCCTCGATCGCCATGTTGCAGATCGTCATGCGGCCTTCCATCGACAGCGGGCGGATCGCGCTGCCGCCGAACTCGATCGCATAACCGGTGCCGCCGGCGGTGCCGATGCGGCCGATGATCGCGAGCGCGATGTCCTTCGCCGAGACGCCGCGGCCGAGGTCGCCGTCGACTTTCACGAGCATCGTCTTCGAGGGCTTCTGCAGCAGGCATTGGGTCGCGAGCACGTGCTCGACTTCCGATGTGCCGATCCCGTGGGCGAGGCACGCGAACGCACCGTGCGTCGAGGTGTGCGAGTCGCCGCAGACAACAGTCATTCCGGGCAAGGTCGCGCCGTTCTCCGGCCCGATCACGTGGACGATGCCCTGGCGGGCATCCTTGAACGGAAAGTACGCGAGCGCGCCGACTTCGCGGATGTTCGTGTCCAGCGTCTCGACCTGCTGGCGCGAAACCGGATCGAGAATGCCGCGCTCCCAGTGGTCGGTCGGCGTATTGTGATCGGCGGTCGCGACGATCGAACTCACCCGCCACGGCTTGCGTCCGGACAGCTTCAGCCCCTCGAACGCCTGCGGGCTGGTCACTTCATGGATCAGATGGCGATCGATGTAGATGAGCGCCGTGCCGTCGGCCTCCTGGCGCACGACATGACTGGACCAGAGCTTTTCGTACAGCGTTTTGGCTTCCATCCAAGAGATTCCGCGGAAAGAAAAGAGATCGATTATTTCACAGGGGGCGCAGCCTGAATAGCACGAGCGGCGCGGGATCCGTCAGCGCCGGGCGGCTTCGTAGAGCGGCATTACGCGGGCGGCGTATTCGGCGAGATCCTTCTGGCGATTCGCATGCGCGGGGTGCGTCGACAGCCACTGCGGCGGCGCGCCGTCGGCCCGTGCCGCCATCTTGTCCCACAGGCCGACTGCGGCTCGCGGGTCGTAGCCCGCCCGCGCTGCCAGTTCGACGCCGATCCGGTCGGCCTCGACCTCATGCAGCCGGGAATTCGGCAACTCGAACGTGACCTTGCCGACCATATTCATTAGCTCCTGCCCTGCCTGGCCCACGCCGAGCAAGGCCCCGGCGACCGACAGGCCGAGCCCGGTCGCCATCGACTTCGAGACCTGCTCGCGCACATGTTCCCGCAACGCGTGCGCGATCTCGTGGCCCATCACCGCGGCGACCTCGTCATCGGTCAGTTTCAGTTGCTCGATCAGCCCCGAGTAGATCGCCATCTTGCCCCCGGCCATGCACCACGCATTGAGCTCGTCCGATTCGAGGACGTTGACTTCCCATTGCCAGCCGCCGGCGTCCGGGCGGAACGTCGTCGCTTGCGGGATCAGCCGGTTCGAGATCGCGCGAACGCGCGCGAGCTGGGCCGGATCGAGATTGAGCCGATTCTTCGCGCGCGCGTCGGCCAGCACCTCGTGGTACTGCTTGCTGGAGGCCTGCTCGATCTCCGCCGCCGAGACCATCATCATCTGCCCACGATCGACACCGACCGCTCCGCCGCGCGTGGTCTGCACGGTCTGGCATCCGACGACGGCGAGCGCCACGATCAGCGCGGCCGCATTTCGTCTCCAACGATTTCTCACGCTGCCCTTCCCCCGTTCGCTGCAAGTTCCGGCCGCCACCCGCGGACCAGCCAGACCAGTCCGCCGAGCGCGAAAGCCGAGCCGAGAGTATAGGTCCAGGCCGGACCGATCGTCTCCCACGTGAATCCGCTCAACAGCCCACCCAACATCCCGCCGGCGCCGAACGACAGACTCCCGTAAAGCGCCTGTCCCCGCGACTGGAGCTTGCCGGGGAACCACTGATTCACCGCGGCGATCGCGGCGGCGTGGTAGGCGCCGAAAGTCGCACCGTGCATCAGCTGAGCGATCACGAGCAGCGTCAGGGAGTCGACGCCCCAGCCGATCAGCGCGAAGCGCAACGCCGCGCAGGCGAACGCGAGAATCAGGATGCCGCGCATCGAAAACCGCCGCATCAGACGCGGCATCAGCATGAACACGGCGATTTCCGCGAGCACGCCGAGCGTCCACATCCAGCCGACGAAGGACTTGTCGTAACCGTGATCGACCAGAAAGATCGAATAGAACACGTAAAGCGCGCCGTGCGCCGCCGACATGAAGAAGCACGCGCCGAGGAGCGCCCGCACTTCCGGACGCCGCAGCGTCTCCCGCATGCTCGCCCCCTCCCGATGCAGGGGCGGCCTCGCCGCCTCCGGCAAGGCGAACGCGCAGATCGCGATACCGACGAACACCAGCATGTTGATCCACAGCACCGTGTCGATCGGCATGAAATCGAGCAGGTAGCCGATCGCGAGAACCGCGACGATGAAGCCGATCGAACCCCACACGCGGACGCTGCCGTAGCGGCTCGCATCGCTATCGAGGTGCGCGAACGTAAGGCTTTCGGCAAGCGGGAGCGCGGCGCTCCAGAAGAACGCCATCGCCGCCATCGCGACGAACAGCCCGGCGAATTCGGTCGTGACGAAGAACACCGCGAAGCCCGCGAGGCTCGCGATCGCCGACAGACGGATGATCAAGAGCCGGCGTCCGAAATGTTCCGCGAGCCAGCCCCACATGTTCGGCGCGACGACGCGCATGACCTGCATCAGCGACATCAGGATCGCGATGTCGGTGGCAGTGAGGTCAATCGCCTGAAGGTAGAGGGTGAAGTACGGCGAGAACGCGCCGACGAAGCCGAAATAGAAGAAGTAATAGGCGGACAGGCGCCAATACGGGAAGCCGAGCACATTCCGGGCCCTATGCGCGCCCCGCGGGGCCGCGCTGCCGGCAAGGACGCCGAAGCAGCTTCACGACGCCGAGCGTTTCGGCGCGGGAACCCGCTGCAGGCCTTCCGGGGCAAGCCTCGCGATCTTCGGCGTCGGACAGTCCACGTCGCCACACTGCGCGCGATGGCGCAACGCATGATCCATCAGGATCAGCGCGAGCATCGCCTCCGCGATCGGGGTCGCGCGGATGCCGACGCAAGGGTCATGGCGGCCTTGGGTATTCACCACCGCCGCTTCGCCCTCCTTGTCGATCGAACGCCGGTCAAGGCGGATGCTCGACGTCGGCTTGATTGCGAGACTCACGAGCACGTCCTGACCGGTCGAGATACCGCCGAGCACACCGCCCGCATTGTTCGAAAGAAATCCCGCTGGCGTCATCTCGTCCGAGTGTTCGGTCCCGCGCTGCGCGACGCTCTCGAACCCGGCGCCGATCTCGACGCCTTTCACCGCGTTGATACCCATCATCGCGTAGGCGATGTCGGCGTCCAGCCGGTCGTACACCGGTTCGCCCCAGCCGACCGGAACCCCGGTCGCAACCACGTCCACCCGGGCCCCGACCGAATCGCCCGACTTGCGCAGCTCGTCCATGTAGGTCTCGAGCTCGGGAACAATGCCGGCGTTCGGCGCGAAGAACGGATTGCGGTCCACCTCGTCCCAGTCGACAAAGGGGATCTCGATCGGCCCGAGCTGCGACATGAAACCCCGAATGACGATGCCGTGCTGCCGGTGCAGCCATTTCCGTGCAATCGCGCCCGCTGCGACCCGCACCGCCGTTTCGCGCGCCGAGGAGCGACCCCCGCCACGATGATCCCGGATGCCGTACTTCTGCCAGTACGCATAATCCGCATGGCCAGGGCGGAAGGTTTCCGCGATGTTTCCGTAATCGCGCGAGCGCTGGTCCTGGTTGCGGATCAGCAGCGCGATCGGCGTGCCCGTCGTCACGCCTTCGAAAACCCCGGACAGGATCTCGACTTCGTCGGGTTCGCGCCGCTGCGTTACATGCCGCGACGTGCCCGGCTTGCGCCGGTCGAGTTCGACCTGGATTTCGGCAGCCGAAATCGCAAGCCCCGGCGGACACCCGTCGACGACGCATCCGATCGCCGGTCCGTGAGATTCACCGAAGGAGGAGACGCAGAAGAGCTTGCCTAACGTATTGCCCGACATCGGAATCTCGACTGAAAACGGAGACAGGAGAAGGCCGGAAGTCTAACACAGCGGGGAACCGCTCCTTCCGGCGCCATTTCCGCCAATGCCCCCGTCACGTCCCGATTAGCGGAAGAATTTCTCCAGGCGTTCGAATACCTCATGCTCAGCGCCATGACGCCGAACGGACCGCACATCGACGAGCTTTTCGAGCTGCAGCACCATTTGTTCCAGGCGCTGATCCTCGAACACGAGCAGCCAGATCCGGCTGCGGCTCGTATCGGGGATCGCCATGCACAGGATCCCCTCGACGTTGAACGCGCGCCGCGCGAAAAGATTGCAGATGTGGCTCATGACACATGCCGGATCGGCGGGCGGGCGCCCAGCGCATCGTAGAACGGCAGGATCGCTCCGCCCGGGATGCCGCTGACGGTGCGCACGCCTTGTCGTTCGAGTAAGCGCAGAATCAGTTCGGCGCCGGTCATCTGCGTCATTTCTTTCTCCTTTCGATCACATTCGGAGCAAGAACCGGCGGCACAAAAAACAAAACCCCCGCCGGACTCGCGCCGGCGGGGGTTGGATTCGGTGTTGCCCTGTGTCCTTGCCCTAAGACGCGCGCCTGCCTACGCCTACAACTACGCGTACCGACAGCACTACGACGAGGGAAAGGGGAAGACGCTTCATTGCATCACGCACGAGGTAACGTGCTGCATTCTAACTACGGCCCGGAACGGAAGACAAGCGGGTTCCACGATCAGGCCTGGCCGTCCCGCAGCGCGCGTCGAAGAATCTTGCCGACGTTCGTCTTCGGCAATTCATCACGAAATTCGACGAAGTGCGGCACCTTGTATGCCGACAGATTCGTCCGGCAATGAGCGATCACCTGCTCCTTCGTCAACGACGGGTCTCTTCTCACGACGAAGACCTTGACCGTCTCGCCCGTACGCTCGTAGGGCACCCCGATCGCCGCGACCTCGAGCACACCCGGATGGCTCGCGATCACGTCCTCCACTTCGTTCGGGAATACATTGAAGCCGGAGACGAGGATCATGTCCTTCTTGCGATCGACGATTCTGAGATAACCCTTCTCGTCGATAGTCGCGATGTCGCCCGTGCGCAGGAAGCCGTCGGGCGTGAATGCGTTCGCGGTGTCGTCCGGCCGGTTCCAGTATTCGCGCATCACTTGGGGGCCACGAACGCACAATTCGCCGGGCTGCCCCGGAAGGACCTCGCTTCCGTCGCCGCGGATGCTGATGTCCGTCGACGGCACCGGCAAGCCGATCGAGTGATTGAAGGCCGGCAGATCGAGCGGGTTGATCGTCACGGCGGGCGAAGTTTCGGTCAGGCCGTACGCTTCGACGAGCGACTTCCCGGTAACCTGGCGCCACCGCTCCGCGACCGCCTGCTGCACGGCCATGCCTCCGCCGAGGGTAATGTGAAGCCGTGAGAAATCGAGCCGTGCGAAGTCCGGGTTGTTCAATAGCGCATTGAACAGCGTATTGACGCCCGTAATCGCGGTGAATCTGTACTTTCCCAGCTCTTTCACGAAACCCGGAATGTCGCGGGGGTTCGTGATGAGAACGTTCGTCGCGCCGATCTTGAAAAACGTCAGGCAATTAGCGGTCAGCGAAAAGATGTGATAGAGCGGCAACGCGGTGATGATGAGCTCCTCGTCCTTCAGGAAGGGCTTGATCCACGCATGCGCTTGTTGAAGGTTCGCGATGATATTGCGATGGGTGAGGACAGCACCCTTGGCCACGCCCGTGGTGCCGCCGGTATATTGCAGATAAGCGATGTCGTCGTGAGTCACCTCAACCGCTTTGAGGGGGACAGCCGCTCCTTGCGACAGCGCGGTCGAAAAACCGATATACCCGGGAATTTTCCAGTTCGGCACCAGCTTCCTGATCCGGCGAACCACGAAATCGACGAGCAGGCTTTTCGGAAATCCGAGCATTTCGCCGAGGCTCGTTACGATCACGTTTCGAACGTCGACCTTCGCCAACACCTGCTCGAGCGTGCTGGCGAAGTTTTCGACGACGACGACCGTATTAGCGCCCGAATCCCGGAGCTGGTGCTCGAGTTCACGCGCGGTATAAAGCGGATTGACGTTGACGACGGTGTAGCCGACCCTGAGCGCGCCGAACATCGCGATCGGGTACTGCAGGACGTTCGGCATCATCAATGCGACGCGGGCGCCTTTCGGGAGCTTGAGTACGCCCTGCAGGAAGCCGGCAAACGCCGCGGACAGGCGGTCGACGTCCGAATACGTAAGCGCCTTGCCCATGTTGATGTAGGCCGTCCGGTCTCCGAACCGCTTCACGCTCCGCGTGAACAGGTCGCCAAGCGAGCCGAATTCGTTTACATCGATGTCGGCCGGTATACCGCGCGGATAGCTCTGAAGCCAGATCTTGTCCACGATGTCCTCGCGTTGGAAAACGCCGCCGATGCGCCTCCGGCTACGACTCCTCGTGCATCACGACGGCAGAAGCTAGCCGCCGGCTTCCAACCTGCTCGTTCCGCCGGCGATTCGGATGGCGCTCTTGTTCCCGAGCTTTCTTCCCGGCCGGTGGCGGAAAATGAAAGAACAACGTGGTCTGTCGCTTACTGTTCTTCGGTTTCGCCCGCCTCGAGGGGCCAGTTGCGAATGTAATTCTTCAGCATGCGGTTCTCGAAACTCTGCTCTTCGAGCACGGCCTTCGCGACGTCATGAAAAGACACGACGCCGAGCAGCGTATGTCCATCCATCACTGGCAGATAGCGCTGGTGATGATCGACCATCTGCCGCCGCAACTCGTCCATTTCCATGTTCGGTGATGCGGACAGCGGTCCGGACAACATCGCTTCTTCCACGGTCATTTCCGACCACGCTGCCCCGCCCTTGTGGACTGCGCGCAGCACCTCGCGGAACGTGAGCATGCCGATCATCTGCCCCTGCGAGAACACGACCAGCGATCCGACGTCCTGCTCGGTCATGATGGCAACGGCTTCGCCCATACTCTTGGCAGGCCCGACCGTGTAGAGAACCTTGCCCTTGATTGCGAGAATTTCGCTTACCAGCATGTCACGCCCCTTCTTGTATTCATGTGTGCGCCATGTTAGTGCATCGGTGTAAGTGCGAAAAGGCTCCGGACCGTCGTTCGAGCCCACCCTTTGCCGCTGTCCGAACTTCATCCGACGGTTCCGAAAGCGTCGCGCGGACCGGGATGCCTATCTCTCGAGCTTGTCGAGTTTGTCCGTGCGCTTGGCCCACTCCTCGGCATCCGGAAGCGGATCCTTGCGCTCG
>NZ_JAKFEF010000082.1:0-34731 GCF_036675785.1 Aromatoleum sp. | reverse complement strand
GTGCTTTTTTATTTCCACCCGGAGAAGCTTCTCTTGCCGCCACCTCGTCGCGCCCCGCACTCAAAACCACCGGGCGCCGCGAAGAGGGGCGAATTATAGACACAATACGAACCGTGTCAACAGGGCAAAAAATATGAGTGAAGCCGTTGCACAAACTACTCGCATCCTCGCTGGTCTCAGGAAAAGCCCGAGCTTGTACTCGTGGCTTCCCCACTCGCCTATACGTTGAAGTTACAGTCAGCACCGAAGCGACCTCAAGTCGCCGGTGGCTTTGGTCAATAGGGAGGAATTTTGAGCCCTGTTTCAAAGGAAGTCCTCGACGCCGGGCCGACATCGAGCGCTCGAGCCCAGAATCTTCCAATCACAATCGTCATGAATGCTTCTTCGGGCAGCCGCTATAAGCCGAATGAGCGGTCGGTGATCGAGAACGTACTGCGACAAAGCGGTCGCGACGCGCTAGTGTGGACCGCCCGACATCCTCGCGAATTGCCGGCGCTCGCTCAACTCGCAGCAGAGTCGCGCGGCGGTATCTTGGCGGGGGCAGGTGGCGACGGCACCCTTAATGCCGTCGCCTCGGTCGCTCGAGCACGCGGTCTACCGTTCGGGCTCATTCCGCTCGGTACTTTCAACTACTTCGCCCGGCAACTAGGGATTCCCCCCGATCCTGCTGCAGCCGCGTCGAACCTCGTCGAGAGCGCAATTCGCCCGGTCGCGATCGGCGATATTAACGGCCATTTATTCCTGAACAACGCAAGCATCGGGCTTTACCGGCGCCTGTTGGAACGGCGCGAGATCGATAAACGCCGGTTCGGGCGGAGTCGCGCGGTGGCATTTCTCTCTGGAATCGCCTTCCTCCTTCGCGAACATCGCCCCTACCAACTCGTACTGAGCATCGACAAGAAGGAAGTCAAGCTATCGACACTGACTGTCTTTTTCGGGCGCAACGCGCTCCAAATGGAGCAGTTGGGCCTGGACGAAGCGTTGTGTGTTGCCCGGGGCGAACTGGCGGTACTCGCATTACGAGACGTCGGCCGAGTGGAACTCCTGCGGCTCGCCCTACGCGGCGCGCTTGCGGACCTGGAAACCGCCGAAAACCTCCGGCAGGGTTGTGCGTCGGAAGTACGGGTCGAGCGCAGCGACGGTGAATCGCGACGACTACGGGTCGCGATCGACGGTGAGTCGGTGCTCTGCTGCTTGCCATTAGTCGTCAGATCGATTCCGGGAGGACTTCAAGTTGTGACGCCCCCGGTGGCGGGGGCGCGTGCTTGATGCGGCTTGCGCACATCTCGGACCCGCACTTTGGCACCGAAGATCCTCCTGTTTGCTCTGCACTGAGGAAGGACTTGTTGACAGAGGCGCCAGATCTAGTCGTTCTGACGGGGGATATTACACAACGAGCGCGAACGGGCCAGTTTCTCGCAGCCCGTGCCTTCCTAAATGGATTGGCACCGCTGCCGGTCCTCGCCCTGCCGGGAAATCACGACCTCCCGCTGTTCGATCTCATCGCCCGTTTCAGCGCACCTTACGGTCGCTTTCTACGGTATATCTCCCCATCGCTCGGTCCGATTTGGCAGAAACAGGAACTCGCCGTCCTCGGTATCAACTCGACCCGCTTGATGCGCCACAAGCACGGCGACCTGCCGGTGGAACTCATTGACGAGGTCGCGCGAGAACTCGAACACATGCGTCACCGATTCAAGGTCGTGTCGCTGCATCACCCGCTTACAGATCTTGGCGCGGAGGACCGCAACAATCGCGTGCGCCATGCGAAGGAAGCAATCGCGAGATGGTCCGAAGCGGGAGCCGACCTCTTTCTTGGCGGACACATCCACCTGCCCTCTTGCGTTGCAGGCGGACACCCGGGGAAACAAACCGTGTTCGTGCAAGCCGGCACCGCAGTTTCAACCCGGCGTCGCGGCTGTTGCCCCAATTCATACAACATCATCCGTTTCGAGATGGACGGCCCCCGGCGAATACACATCGAGCAGCGCGACCACGACAACGAGACCGGGTGCTTCATCCCGTCAATGTCGAAGGATGCGGTCTACGGCGCGGCGGGCTGGACAGTTCGACCCGCGGCAGACGAGGGAGAATTCTGAACGCGGAGACAAGCCCCGGCGTAACGCTGCAGCGGGCCGCTCAAGCGAGGATGACCGCCGAAAACTTTCGCTTTCCAACCTGCAATACGACCGTTTGACCGGAAGAAAGGATCACGCCCTTGTCTTCGACTCGTTCTCCGTTTAGGCGAACCGCTCCCTGCTCGATCATTCTCAGCGCTTCCGACGTGCTGCCGGTTAGTCCCGCCTGCTTGATTACCTGAAACACCGGGAGCCCCCCTGCGCCCACCTCGACCTTCACCTGCGGCATGTCATCCGGCAGTGCTCCACGCTGGAAGCGCGCCTCGAACTCGGCCAGTGCGTCCGCGGCCGCGCGCTGGTCGTGGAAGCGGGCGACAAGTTCCTGCCCGAGGAGAACCTTGACATCGCGCGGATTCCGTCCCTCTTCGACCTCTCGCCGCAATTTTGCATTCTCGCTGCTAGAGCGGAACGAGAGAAGGTCGAAATAGCGCCACATCAAGCTATCCGAGATCGACATGATCTTGCCGAAAATCTCGCGCGGCGCTTCGGCGATGCCGATATAGTTGCCGAGAGACTTCGACATCTTGTTCACGCCATCGAGCCCTTCGAGCAGCGGCATCATCAGGACGCACTGCGGCGCCTGCCCATCTTGCTTCTGCAACTCACGGCCAACCAGAAGGTTGAACTTCTGATCGGTTCCGCCGAGCTCGACGTCGGCCCGCATCGCGACCGAGTCATAGCCTTGGCACAGGGGGTAGAGGAATTCGTGGATCGCGATGGGTAGCCCGCCGGCGTAGCGTTTCGCAAAATCATCGCGCTCAAGCATCCGGGCGACGGTGTGACGCGAAGCGAGGCGGATCATGCCGGCGGCCCCGAGAGACTCCATCCACGCGGAGTTGAAAACGATCTCGGTCTTGTCCGGATCGAGAATCTTGAACACCTGATCCTGGTAGGTACGGGCGTTTTCGAGAATCTGTTCGCGCGACAGCGGCGGGCGAGTCACATTCTTCCCCGAAGGGTCCCCGATCATCCCCGTGAAGTCGCCGATCAGGAACAGGACCTTGTGCCCCATATCCTGGAAATGGCGCAGCTTGTTAATGAGCACGGTGTGACCGAGATGCAGATCGGGCGCTGTCGGATCGAATCCGGCCTTAATCCGCAGCGGCCGGCCCGTCTTCAGCCTCTCGACCAGTTCGGCCTCGATGAGCAGTTCGTCCGCCCCGCGCTTGATCAGCTCCAAGGCTGACTGTATCTCACTCATGCACTCTCTCCATTCGTTCGGGAATCGCGCCGAAACTTTGGTACACTCGCCAACGTTTTTTGCCCGAATTTTCCCATGCAGGCACGAAAAGTCAGGATTCTAACTGAAGTCCCGCGCGACCCTTCTTCGGGTCGCCGCTCGTGGGTCCTCGCGGCAGTCGTAGGAACATCACTGCTCGGGGTCGTGGCGGCAACAGCAGTCGTTCCCGGACAACCGGAAGCTTCCTTCGCCACCCAGCCCGTCATCGAACACCTGCTCCCGGCACCCGCCGCGCAATCCGACGTGCCGCACGGCCTGCCATTCGTCTATGACGAGCAGATCAAGCCGGGCGACACGATCCACTCGATCTTTGCACGATTGGGCATCCGGGACCAGGAAGCCCTCGACTTCCTGAACGCGGACACCGAGGCACAGTCGGCGCTGAAGCAGCTCCGCGCCGGGCGCTCCGTTCTTGCGGCCGTTTCATCCGACGGCAGGATCGTTTCCCTCAACCTCCCGATTGCGAACGGCGGATCACGATTTTCGATCGTCCGCGTCGACGAGGCGATTCACGCGCAGGGAGAAAACGCCGCCGTCACTGATACCCGCGTCGAAATGCGATCGGGAATGATTCGTCAGACGCTCTTCGGTGCAACGGACGCAGCAGGGGTACCCGATGCTGTCGCAACAAAGCTCGCGGAAATTTTCGGCACCGAAATCGACTTCACCGAGGATCTGCGTCGGGGCGACGAGTTCAGCGTCGTCTACGAGGCCACGTACGACCGCGGGCTGCCGTTCGGTACGCAGCGGATCCTTGCAGCGGAATTCATCAACCAAGGGAAGAAACACGCGGTCGTCCTCTACCGCACTTCGGATGGCGCGGAAACTTACTACACGCCCGACGGCCGCGGACTGAACCAGGCTTACTTGCGTTACCCGCTGGAGTTTTCACGGATTTCGTCGAATTTCGGCGGCCGCCTGCATCCGATCCACAAAAAATGGCGAGCCCATAATGGCGTCGACTTCGCCGCGCCCAGGGGTACGGCGGTCAAGGCGGCGTCGGACGGCACCGTGGATTACGTCGGCAATCAAAACGGCTATGGGAAGATCGTTGTCTTGCGGCACCGCGACCGTTACTCGACCGCTTATGCACATCTCGACGGATTTGCCCGCGGGCTGCGGAAGGGGGCGATGGTACGGCAAGGCGACCTGATCGGCTACGTCGGCTCCTCGGGATGGGCGACGGGTCCGCACCTGCACTATGAAATCCGAGTCAACAACGTGGCGCACGATCCGATGAAAATCGCGCTGCCAACGGTTCAGCCCCTCGATCGGGACGCTCTGGTCGCGTTCAAGAAGCAGACGAGTCCTTTTCTTCAACGCCTCGCTTTGCTGAATCGAGCGACGCTCGCGCGAGTCGATTGACCGGCGAGCCTGGCTCAATGCAAAAAAAGGGGGGATGCCAAGCCAAGGCATCCCCCCCTTTTTTTGGAACGGTCTAGTGGCTCACGCCGAGAACGACGAGCCACAGCCGCAAGTGCTGGTCGCGTTCGGGTTGCGAATCACGAACTGCGACCCTTCGAGGCCCTCGCTGTAGTCGATCTCGGCGCCGACGAGGTATTGATAGCTCATCGAATCGATCAGCAATGTGACCCCGTCCTTCTCGAGTGCGGTGTCGTCCTCATTCACCTCCTCATCGAACGTGAAGCCGTATTGGAAGCCGGAGCATCCTCCCCCGCTAACGAAGACTCGCAGCTTGAGTTCGGGGTTGCCCTCCTCCTCGATCAATTCCTTGACTTTGCTCGCTGCGCTGTCGGTGAAGACCAACAGCTCCGGCGTTTCAACTTCAGTGCTCATGTTTTCTCCTCTCTGGGCTACTAACGCATGATGCGCCCTGCCCGACATCGACGTCAAAATTCGAACGCGGCTCGCGTCGAAAGTTCCGGCTACGGACTGACCGGCACGATGTCGAGGCCGAGCGTCTCCTCGAATCCGAACATGATGTTCATGTTCTGAATGGCTTGCCCCGCCGCGCCCTTGACAAGATTGTCGATGGTCGACAGGACGACGACGATGTCGCCTCCTTGCGGACGGTGCACGGCGATTCGACACAGGTTGCTCCCCCGTACCGACCTCGTCTCTGGATGGCTGCCCGGCGGAAGGACGTCGACGAACGGCTCACCGCGGTAGCGGGTCTCGAACAATGCCTGGACATCCACGTCGCTCGTCAGCTTTCCGTAAAGCGTCGCGTGGATACCGCGAATCATCGGAGTCAAGTGGGGCACGAACGTAAGCCCGACAGGACGCCCGGCCACTCCGTTCAACGCCTGGCGAATCTCGGGAAGATGACGATGGCCGGCGACACCGTAGGCCTTGAAGTTATCCCCAGCTTCCGCAAACAGGTTATGAACTTCCGCCTTCCGGCCGGCCCCGGAGACGCCGGATTTCGCGTCGGCGATCAGATGTGAAATGTCGATGACCCCTGCCTCGACCAGAGGCAGGAAGCCAAGCTGCACGGCGGTGGGGTAACAGCCGGGATTCGCGAGAACCCGAGCCGAGCGGATCTTGTCGCGGTTGTACTCCGGAAGTCCATACACGGCCTCCTCGACCAGGTGGGGAGCCGCATGCGACATCCCGTACCACTTCTCCCACTCTGCGATATCGCGAATACGGAAATCCGCTGCCAGATCGATGACGCGCACACCTGCTTCGACCAGCTCCGCGGCCTGCTGCATCGCGATCCCGTTCGGCGTCGCAAAGAAAACCACGTCGCACTGGTCGAGCGCCGCTTCCTGTGGAGCGACGAAACGAAGATCGACGCGGCCACGAAGGCTCGGAAACATCTCGGCGACGGGCGTTCCGGCGTCGCCGCGCGACGTGATTGCGAACAGCTGCGCTTCCGGATGGCGCGCGAGCAAGCGAAGCAATTCAACGCCGGTATAACCTGTTCCGCCTACGACACCGATTCTTATCATCCCGCAATCCTCCAAATCCGCTTCTGACCCCCGCGATTATCGCATTCTTGCAGGGGGACTCGCAGGGCGAAACGGCGATCGCCCCCCTCGGCGCACCGCCCCCTTCCGACCGAATCCACGATGCAGCCCCACGTCTCCCGGCTTCCACGACGGAGTCGTGCCTCGCCTTCGTCTACTTGAGGCCGGATCCGCGTCGCCCCGCGGGCGCGGGACGCACGACGAACAAAAGCCGCCTCGAGGGCGGCTTTCGCTTCGGCAATACGAACTCCGTATTAGCGCTTGGAGAACTGCTTGCGGCGACGGGCCTTCCTGAAACCGACTTTCTTCCGTTCGACTTCGCGGGCGTCGCGGGTCACGAAACCGGCCTTGCGGAGCACCGACTTCAGTTCCTCGTCATATTCGATAAGGGCGCGGGTAATGCCGTGACGGACGGCGCCGGCCTGGCCAGACTCCCCACCGCCGGTCACGTTGACCATGATGTCGAAACGGGTGTCGTTTTCGGTCAGTACGAGCGGTTGGCGCACGATCATGCGGCCGGTTTCACGCGAGAAAAACTCATCGACGGGTTTGCCGTTGACGACGATGTTGCCGGAACCCGGCTTGATGAACACACGCGCAACCGCCGTCTTGCGGCGACCGGTGCCGTAGTTGTAACTCACAGCCATTGATCGGCTCCTGTCAGATCTCGAGAACTTTGGGCTGCTGAGCGGCATGCGGATGCTCGGCACCCGCGTAGCACTTCAGCTTCTTCAGCATGGCGTAACCCAGCGGCCCCTTCGGCAGCATGCCCTTCACCGCCTTCTCGAGCACCCGCGCCGGAAAGCGCTGCTGCATCTTGGTGAAGTTGGTTTCGTAGATTCCGCCCGGGAAACCGGTGTGACGATAGTATTTCTTGTCCTGCGCCTTGCTTCCTGTCACACGCAGCTTTTCAACGTTGACGACGACGATGAAGTCACCCGTGTCCACATGCGGCGTGTAAATGGCCTTGTGCTTGCCGCGCAGGCGACGAGCCACTTCGGCGGCAAGCCGGCCAAGCACCTTGTCTGACGCGTCGACCACAAACCAGTCGCGCTTGACTTCGTGCGGCTTGGCAGAAAACGTTTTCATTCGAATCCTCGATCTTGTCCGGCCCGGGACGAAGGCCATTAAAAGGAAAGCTCGTGATGATAATGGGAACCGGGCCCGAAAGTCAAATTCTGGCAAGCCACAAAAAAAACGCAGCCCTTGAAGGACTGCGTTAAATCCACACCAAAGGAGGAGGGTGGAGGAGACACCGCTTGGATCACGAAGCTATTTCGATCCGACTGAGAGCGATTATCCGGAAAGGCCAAACGCGAAGCAAGTTCTTTTTGTGCATTGCAGTATAAATGTTTTGATCGACTCATTAGCCTTGTTTATCCGCTTCCATAATCTTGATTTTTATCAATTTTTAGCGGCGCTCAGCCGACTTCCTCAGCCGCTCTCCGGGGATTCGATATGTCATGAAGAAGTGCATTTTTGCGGCGCAATACTGAGTGACAACGGGGCGACGGCGGGGGATGTCCCGCGGCGGGGCGCCCGGGCTATCCGGTAGAATGCGGCACCGGTCGATGACGACGACCTTCTAACCCCTGCAGCGGAGTGGATGATGGAGTGCACTGTTAAATGGGTCGACGGGATGACCTTCCTCGCGGAAACCGGCACGGGGCATGTCCTGGCGATGGACGGGGCGCCGGAAGCCGGCGGCCGCAATCTCGCGCCGCGCCCGATGGAGCTATTGCTCGCAGGCGCGGGCGGCTGTACCGCTTTCGACATCGTGCTGATCCTCAAGCGCGGCCGGCAGGATGTGCGGGACTGCGAAGTGAGGCTTTCCGCCGAGCGGGCCGAAGCCGACCCGAAGGTGTTCACCCGCATTGCCTTCACCTACACGGTAAAAGGCAAGGGATTGAAGCCTGAAGCGGTCGAGCGGGCAATTCATTTGTCCGCGGAGAAGTACTGTTCCGCCTCGATCATGCTCGCCAAGACCGCCGAGATCACGCACAAATGGGAAATCGTCGAAGTCGAGTAAAGGTGTCTCCGCGACTTCCGCGAGAACTGCGCCGGCAGCCCCTCGCCGCGTCAAATCCGGTACGTCGTCGTCGTCATCACCCGCGACGCGAGCTTCATCGCCGCCTTGACGGGCGCAGGCAGTTCGTGAGCGCCCAGACCGAGCGCGGTTTCGGCGTGTCGCGCCTCGTCCGCCTTCATCTGTTCCACGATGACTCGGGACTTCTGGTCGTTCACCGGCAGTCGGTCGAGATGACCCCGGAGATGAGCCTCGACCTGATGTTCGGTTTCCGCGAGGAAACCCAGATTCCAGCGGTCGCCGAATCGGCCGGCGACCAATCCGATGACCAGCGAACCGACGTACCACAAAGGATTCAGCAGGCTCGTGCGCCCGCCCAGTTCCGCGATGCGATGCTCGGTCCACGCCAGATGCTCGGTTTCCTCGTTCGACGCTTGCTGCAGTTCGCGGCGGACCGACTCGTCGCGCGAGATCAGCGCCTGCCCCTGATACAACGCTTGGGCGCAGATTTCCCCGCAGTGATTGACCCGCATCAGGGCCGCGGCGTGACGCCTCTCCTCGTCCGTCATCGGCTCTTCGGGCAAATCGCCGCCGGGAATCGGACGAACGCTTCGCGCGGGCGCGAGAAGCGTGCGCAGTCCCTTGTCAAACTGGGTGATGACCTGGTCGATCATTTCGCGCCTCACGGGGTGGGTTTCAGGGGACCGCCGTCGATACCACGCAAGCGCCGCAGCACTTCGTCGCGATCGCGGGGCGGGACGGCACCGTCGCAGAAGTAATTGTTCGCGAGGACGGCGCGGGGCCGGCTATACGCGCTGTCGACAATCGGTTTCCAGCTGGCGTCGCGTGCGTTAGCCCATTGGCCGCCGGGGCGGCCCGCCGCATAAATCCGCCACTCGCGGGTTTCGCAGCGAATTCCCTCGAACGTCGAATTCTCCGCACCGCCGCCCGCCCGAGCGACCATGACGTAGCGGACGACGCCGTCGCCTCCGACCGTTAGCGAGTTCTCGTCGATCAGGACACGGTTCCGCGACGTGCTGTCGACCTCGATCTCGCGCAGAGCCGGGTCCCGCAACGGAGCCGGCACCTGGTACTCGCCCTCCTTCCAGTCCGGATCGGGTTCGGTGAAGAGTCCTGCGCACGCCGGGCCGGAAAAACAGACGAGGGCCACGAGGCCCCCGCGCATTAGGCGATGCCGTAGAGTCAAGGTCGCAAGTCTCCATACAAGGATTGCGGATCGCCGAAGGATCCAGTTCACTGGCGGCCGACAATGCAGTAGCCCCTTTCTTCGCAGCGCTACCGCTTGCGGCCCGACTCAGGTCCGCGAACAGTACGAAGCCGAGGCGGCGCCAGACAGTCCGTCCGTCATTCTCCCGCTCCGGGTCCTCGTTCGCAATCGCGGACAATCGGGTCGATGCTCTCGGCTTGCTATGCAAGACCGGTTTCACGCGAACATCGGGCGGCCCGCTAGAACTCGCGCGGGCACTCGTCGCGCATCGACCGCCGTCCGTTCGGCGCCGCCCTTGCCGCCGGACTTGCCCCCGGCAACGGCACGCTCATGTGGAGATTGCAGCCTCGATCTCCGCAAAGCTGCGGGCGATTTCGGTCGTCGACGGCTGCGACTCGCCGAGCTGGCGCGCGATCTGCGACGCGGAAAAGATCCCGCGGATCGTGCCCCGGCCGCCCTCCGCGCGTTCGAGCACGAGGGCATGCTGTCGGCCCGAACGCTTGAGCGTCGCGAGGACGTGTCCGACATCGGCGCGCATGACTTCGTCGAGTTCGACCGCTTCGGTGCGCTCGAGCGGCGTCATGACCTTGGCGACCATCAGTTCGGCCGGAGGCAGTCCGTGCTCGCGTGCGATGCGGACCGGATGTTCGCCCAGCAGGTCGGCGACCGAAATCACGCCGGTGACGACATGGCGCGAGTCGGTCACGAGCAGCAGCCGTACACCGCGCAGCATCATTGCCCGATTCGCATCCCCGAGCGAGGTTTCGGCAACGATCGTCGCAGCGGGAATCCGGGTGAGGTCGGTCATCACCTCGATCGCGGGGGAATTCCGGGTCACCTTGCGGCTGAGGTCCGTTCTCGCGACTTCACAGTGCAGGCCGGCCAAGCGAGCCTGCGGGAGCGGTTCGAATTCCCGATTCATGAGCACCTCCCGTTGTGGACGATCATCGATGGGAAAACGCGAACCGGGGACATGCCGGGAACAGAGGCCGTCGGGAAGCGCATCCCCTATCGGCGGCAGATCTCCGTGGCCCGAGGGCCATAGCGCCACCGTGACCTGTGCGACAGCGGGAAGTTACCGAAGTTCGCCGGCAGGTGATGCGCGGCCGGCAAGACGAATGCCGGGACCGGGGCCCCGAGCACATCAATCGGCCGTGCAGCATACGCGGTGCGCAGAACCCGCGAACACGATCAGCTTTATGACATGCGCGAAGCCCGCCACCACAGGCGCACAGTCCAGAACACAAACACAACGGCGGGCGAGTCCGGCTCGAAAAGGGCGGGAACCCGGCGCGCCCCGACTGCCCCGGCGGGGCTCGCCCTGCCCTGGCTGAAACGTCGCCCTAGGTCTGACGGGCCTCGGCCAGACTCCGATAGGCTTCGGGCAATTCGCACGGTCTCGCGCGGAAAAGGGTCTTCGACAACTCGAACAACGCTTGCTGATACACCTGCCGCTTGAACTCAATCACGGCATCCAGCGGGACCCAATATTCACTCCAACGCCAGGCATCGAACTCCGGATGGTTGCTGGCTCGCAGACAGACGTCGGAATCGCGCCCCACCAAACGCAGCAGAAACCAGATCTGCTTCTGTCCACGGTAGGTATTGCGCCATTCCCTCTTTATCCAGTGTTTCGGAACGTCGTACCGCAACCAACCACGCGTGCGGCCGAGAATCTTCACATGCTCAGGGCGCAGACCCACTTCTTCGAAGAGTTCCCGAAACATCGCCTGCTCCGGCGACTCGCCGTGCTTGATGCCGCCTTGCGGGAACTGCCACGAATGTTCACGGATCCGCTTGCCCCAGAAAACCTCATTGCGCGTGTTGACCAGAATGATGCCGACGTTCGGGCGGTAGCCTTCACGATCGAGCATGATCAAACCTTCAATTCAAGAACTGCGCCAATTTTTCCATAATTACAGGACGTTGGAAAGGAGCGCCCGGGCGCCCCCCGCGGCGACCGGCCCTCCTTACAAGGTAGTCCACAGCATCGTCCTGTGCCTGCGCCGCCCGCGTGCGTGCGTGACAGGCTAAAATCGCACGTTTGTCACCGAGCTTTCACCGGACCCCAGCATGCGCGCCAGCCAGTACTTCATCTCCACGCTCAAGGAAGCCCCGTCCGACGCCGAGGTCGTCAGCCAGAAGTTGATGCTGCGCGCGGGCTTCATCCGCAAGGTCGCCGCAGGGATCTACAGCTACCTGCCGATCGGCCTGCGCGTCATCCGCAAGGTCGAGAACATCGTGCGCGAGGAAATGAACCGTGCGGGTGCGCTCGAACTGGTGATGCCGCTGGTACAGCCGGGCGAACTCTGGGACGAAACCGGCCGCTGGGAAAAAATGGGCGCCGAGATGCTGCGCTTCAAGGACCGGCACGAACGCGACTTCGCGCTGCAGCCGACGTCCGAGGAAGTCGTGACCGACATTGCGCGTCAGGAGCTGAAAAGCTACCGCCAGCTGCCGAAGAACTTCTACCAGATCCAGACGAAGTTCCGCGACGAGCGCCGTCCGCGCTTCGGCGTGATGCGTGGGCGCGAGTTCACGATGAAGGACTCGTACTCCTTCGATCGCGACGTCGAGGCCGCCGGCCGCAGCTACGACGCAATGTTCGCCGCGTACTGCCGGATCTTCGACCGGCTCGGCCTGACCTACCGCGCGGTCGCCGCCGACACCGGGGCGATCGGCGGCGACCGCTCGCACGAATTCCAGGTCATCGCGGACACCGGCGAGGACGCGATAGTCTATTGTCCGGACTCCGACTACGCGGCGAACATCGAACTCGCCGAAGCGCTGCCGCTCGTCGCGCAGCGCGCGGAACCCAGGAAGGCGCTCGAGAAGACGCCGACACCGGGCGCCGCGAGCTGCAAGAACGTCGCCGTGGTCCTCGGCGTGCCGCTCGAGACGACGGTGAAATCGCTCGTGCTCGCGACGGACAACCTCGACGACGCCGGCAAGCCCGCGGGCGCGACGGTGTGGCTGCTGCTCCTGCGCGGCGACCACGAGCTGAACGAGGTCAAGGCCGGCAAGGTGCCCGGCCTCGCCGGCGGCTTCCGCTTCGCGACCGGGGGCGAGATCCTCGAACACTTCGGCAGCGAGCCGGGCTACCTCGGCCCGGTCGGCATGAAAAAGCCGGTGAAGGTAGTCGCCGACCGTACGGTCGCGAACATGTTGGACTTCGTCTGCGGCGCGAACGAGGCCGACTACCACCTGACCGGCGTGAACTGGGGCCGCGATCTGCCGGAGCCCGATCTCGTTGCCGACCTTCGCAACGTCGTCGAGGGCGACCCGAGCCCGGACGGCAAGGGCAAGCTCGCGATCCAGCGCGGCATCGAGGTCGGCCACGTCTTCTACCTCGGCACGAAATACTCGAAGTCGATGAACGCGACCTTCCTCGACGAGGACGGCAAGCCGAAGCATTTCGAGATGGGCTGCTACGGGATCGGCGTCACGCGCATTGTCGGCGCCGCGATCGAGCAGAATCACGACGCGCGGGGGATCATCTGGCCGGACGCGATCGCACCGTTCCGCGTCGTCGTCTGCCCGGTCGGCTGGGGCAAGTCGGAGGCAGTGCGCGCCGAGGCGACGAAGGTCTACGAGCACCTTGTCGCCGCCGGCGTCGATGCGATCCTCGACGACCGCGACGAACGTCCCGGGGTGATGTTCGCCGACTGGGAACTGATCGGCGTGCCGCACCGCCTCGTCATCGGCGAGCGCGGACTCAAGGAAGGCATGGCGGAATACCTGGGACGGCGCGACAACGAAGCGACGAAGGTCGCGATCGGCGAGATCGCGTCGTTCATCGATACGAAGCTTCTTCAGTCCGCCTGAACGCTGCCGATAACGGCAGCATGACGTCCGCTCGCCGAATCCTGTCGCATGTCGCGTTTTGCGCCGGCCTCGCCACCGGAACGGCGCTCGCCGGCAATCAGGCGTACGAGCCGATGTCGGCGAGCGTGCGGGCCGCGCTGCATGCCGCGGTCAGCGACGCCCGCGCGCCCGGACTGCCGATCGCGGACGCGACCGAGCGCGCCCGGTGGCTTGCGGAGATGTCCCGCCGTCTCGAAAAGCGCATTCCCAACCAGCCTTACCGCGAAGAACTCCTGGTCGCCGTCCATTACGAGGCGACGCGCGCGGGCCTCGATCCGCAACTCGTGCTCGGCCTGATCCAGGTCGAAAGCGCGTTTCGCAAGTATGCAGTGTCGAGCGCCGGCGCACGCGGCTTCATGCAGGTCATGCCGTTCTGGATCAAGACGATCGGACTACCCGAAGACAACCTTTTCCACCTACGCACGAACCTGCGCTATGGCTGCACAGTCCTGCGTCACTACCTCGACATCGAAAAGGGCGACCTCTTTCGCGCGCTCGGGCGCTACAACGGGAGCTTGGGACGGCCCGAATACCCGAACCTGGTCCGCGCGGCGTGGGAAAAGCACTGGAGTTGGGGCCCCGTCCGACTCGCCGCCGGCGGCTTGGGGCGAAGCGCGAACTAACGCGCCCCCCCGCCGGCCGGCTCGCGCGTTCGCGGCGACCCTTTCCGAGCCTTTTGCTGCCGCTGTGTCGATCCCGGCCGCGCGCCGTTTCCCGGCTCTCGCCCCCGGGAGCCGAAGCGGAAAGAGCCCGCAAACGGAAGACTGAACACCTCGTATGCAGCAAGCCTGTCGGGCGTCGTCTACGCCCGACACGTCGTCAGCCGGCCGCCGCAACCGGACTGATTTTCGGCGGTTCCTCACGCGACCCAGTGCGGGACGGCTCCTTGCTCGATGACAGCGACTGCACGTCCCCGGACAGTTCGCCGCCTTCCTCGATGAGGATCTTCCCGTAGCGGATCTTGCCGCTGACGCGCCCGGTCGCATGGATGATCAACTGGCTTCGGGCGGTCAGCTCGCCATCGAAGCGTCCCCGCACTTCCGCGACGTCGATACCGACCGTCCCGGCGAACGACCCGTTCTCGGCGATCCGGATCACGCGGCTATCCATGGTGGCCTCGACGCGTCCTTCCACCACCAGCGTGTCGCAATCCAGGATCTCGGCGCCCTTCAGCTTCACGTCGGGCCCGACGATCAGCCGGCTGCCCGCATTCTGCTCATCGGCGCCCGAAGGCTGGGCGGACGGTGACGCCGGCGGCGGTGACGGTGACGCAGTCGAATTCGAGACCGGCTCGCGAAGTGAATTCGCGTCGCTCGATGCCGACGTCAGACTGGATGTCGGACCCGACGCGACGACCGTGCCGGTGCGCTGGCCCCGGGCGGGCTGGGGATCTGCCATCTTGGGGAACACGGAGGTTTTGCTGAACATGGTCTCTCCTTGGTGGATTCGGGTCAGACGGCTCTCACCGCGGGCTTGTGCCTCGCAACACCCGTACCACGAACGTTTATTTCCGTTCGTTCAAATAGTTGGAGAGAACTGTTGCGAAAACCTGGGAACATTTCGAAAGAATGTGTCTTCTTTCAGCGACAGCTATACGGACCCTTTTCCGCAAGCCATTAAATTTCAACCAATGTTTATTGTCGCCAGATAACGACAGGGCCCGCGTCGGGGACGGGAACTTGCACTTTCTTACGCCCGCGCTCAGGACGTCCCTCTAAACTTTGCGGCCGGACTACGCTCGACCTCGCCCCGTGTCCCGCCTGTCCTTCAGTCACACGCTGCTCGCGAGCTTCCTGCTGATCGCCTCGATTCTCGGCTCCGCAGCGCTCGGCGGGCTTCTTGCGCTCGAAAATTTCGCGGAGCGCAGTCGGGACGGGACGTTCGACGCGCTGCAGCTTTCCACGGCGGTCCAGCAGCTCGGCGAGCGCACAGTGGACATGGAGCGCAGCGCGCGCCAGTTTCTCGTCCTCGACGATCCCGTGCTGCTGCAGCGCTTCCGGCACGCCCGCGAGGAGGCACTCGGCGCGCTCGGGCGCATCACCGAAGTGGGCGGACCGCAGACGAGTGCGCTCGTCCTCCGCTGGAAGGACGCTGCGGACAAGGCGGGCGCCGCGCTCGAGGCGCGCGCGGGAACCGAACCCACGCTCGACGCGCTCGCGCGCCTGCCGGCGCTGAACGAAGAACTCGCGGACGCGATCCGCGCGCAGACCGAGCGCTACGGCCAGCAGCTGCTCGAGGAACTCGAGGACAACCGGTCGCGGCTGGCGTGGCTGCTGCTCGCCGCGCTCGTCGCCGCGTTCGTGCTCGCGGCGCTGACCGGATGGTGGGTCGTGCGTCCGTTGAAGCGGGTCGAGCGAGCGATCGATGCGCTCGGCGAAAGCCGCTTCGATAAGCCGGTATTCATTTACGGTCCGACGGACTTGCGCCGCGTCGGCCGACGGCTCGACTGGCTCAGGATCCGCCTCGCCGATCTCGAAGCCAACCGGATGCGGGTGCTGCGCCACGTCTCGCACGAATTGAAAACGCCGCTCGCGTCGGTCCGCGAAGGCATCGCGCTGCTCGAAGACGGCGTCGTCGGTCAATTGAGCAGCGAACAACGGGAGGTCGTAGGCATCCTCGAACACAACACCCGCTCCTTGCAGCAACGCATCGAAGGGCTGCTCGGCTACAACGCCGCGGTATTCGACGCCCGCAGTCTCAAGCGGCGCCGGGTCGACCTGCGCGCGCTCGCCGATTCGGTCGTCGCCGAGCAGCAGCTCTCGATCCAGACGCGCAACATCCGCGTCGAAGTCCGTGGCAACCCGCCGCCGTTTCTCGCCGACCCGGACAAGCTCCACATCGTCCTCACGAACCTGCTCGCGAACGCGATTTCGTTCAGCCCGCACGACGGCGAGGTTCGCCTCGAACTCGGCGCCTTGCGCGGAAAAATCCAGATCGACTGCATCGACAGCGGTCCCGGCGTATCGGCCGACGAAGCCGGGCGGCTCTTCGAACCCTTCTTCCAGGGCAGCCGCCAGCCGGAGACGCCGCGGCACGGCAGCGGACTCGGCCTGTCGATCGTCCGCGAATTCGTCACCGCCCACGGCGGCCGCGTGCAGCTTGAGCCGTCGAATATCGGAGCCCATTTCAGGATCGAACTTCCGCATGAAAAATGACCGTCCGCGGCTCCCCGCTTCATTCGGGGAGCGGCCGAGCGGCGCCCGGCGTTTCGTCGGCACGCCGGCCGCGCTGATACTGTTCGTCACGGCGTCGCTCGCCGGTTGCACCGGTGTGCCGGCGAAAGACGCAACCACGGTCGAGGCCCCGGCCGCGACGCCTGCGGAAGCGGCGGAAGTCGTGACGGCCGCGCTCGAATACCACCGGCTTCTCGCGACCGCCGCACCGGCGGAACTCGCGAGCGAACGCGCGGCCCTAAACAATGCGCCGAGAACCCCGCTGGTTCTGGTCCGGCAGGCGATCCTGCTCAGTCATCCGGAGCGCCCCACCAACCTCCCCCGCGCGTCGGCTCTGCTCGGCGCAGTTGCGATGCAGCGGACGCCCGACGCGATCGCACTGCATCCGCTCGTTCGGCTGCTGTCGGACCAGCTCGCCGAACGCCAGCGACTGGAAGCAACCGCCGAACGGCTGACCCTGCAGCTCGAGCGCGCCGGACAGCAGCTCAAGGACAGCCAGCGTGCCGGCGAACAGTTGCGGGAGAAGCTCGATGCGTTGACCGAAATCGAACGCACGCTGCCGACGCGCCCGGGCGCTACGTCTGCGCCCGAACCGCCCACCTCGCCACGGAAACCGCCGCGATGAAGTCCACCCCGCCCTCTGCTCCGCCGCGCGACGCTCACCTGCTGCTCGTCGACGACGACACCGACCTCCTGAAACTGCTGTCGATGCGGCTGCGCGCGAGCGGCTACCGCGTTAGCACCGCCGAGACCGTCGAAGGCGCGCTGAACCGGCTGGCGGTCGACCGCTTCGGGCTCGTCGTCAGCGACGTGCGGCTTCCCGACGGCGATGGCCTCGCGCTGTTCGAGGAAATCCAGCGCAACTGTCCGGGCCTGCCGGTGATCCTGCTGACCGCACACGGAAGCATTCCGGACGCGGTCGAGGCGACCTCGCGCGGCGTCTTCGGCTACCTCACGAAGCCGTTCGACAGCAAGGCGCTGCTCGAAAAGATCGCGCAAGCCCTGCAAGTCGGCGGCGTCGCGCACGCCCCGGAGGACTCGACCGACATCGGCTGGCACGACGAGATCATCAGTCACAGCAATTGCATGGCGACCGTGCTCGACGAAGCGCGGCTCGTCGCCGCATCCGACGCCAGCATCCTGATCCGCGGCGACAGCGGCACCGGCAAGGAACTGCTCGCCCGGGCGATCCACCGCGTAAGCCCGCGGGCGAAAGCCCCGTTCGTCGCGATCAACTGCGGTGCGATTCCGGAACAGCTGCTGGAATCGGAGCTCTTCGGCCACGTGAAGGGGGCTTTCACCGGCGCCGCGACCGCCAACACCGGACTTTTCCTCACCGCGAACCGCGGCACCGTGTTCCTCGACGAGATCGGCGACATGCCGCTCGCGCTGCAGGTGAAGCTGCTGCGCGTGCTGCAGGAGCGCGCGGTGCGCCCGGTCGGCGCGAGCCGCGCCGAACCGATCGACGTGCGCATCATCTCCGCGACGCACCGCGACCTCGAGCAGGCGCTCGCCGAAGGCCAGTTCCGCGAGGATCTCTTCTACCGGCTCAACGTCGTCAGCCTGACGCTGCCGACACTCGACGAGCGGCGCGAGGACATCCCGCTCCTCGCGAACCACTTCCTGCACGTGCTGAGCCGCAAATATCACAAGCGGCTCCGCGGCTTCGCGCCCGAGGCGCTCGAGGCGCTCGCGACCGCCGCGTGGCCGGGCAACATCCGCCAGCTGCAGAACGTGGTCGAGCAGGCGTGCGCGCTCGCGACGACACCGCTGATTCCGCTCGCGCTCGTCGAGCGCGCGCTGCGCGTGCCGAGCATCGAAGCCTTGAGCTATGCGGAGGCGAAGCAGCGCTTCGAGCGCAATTACCTGATCCAGCTCCTGAAGCTGACCGATGGCAACGTGTCGGACGCCGCGCGGCTCGCCGACCGCAACCGCACCGAGTTCTATCGCCTCCTGCAGCGGCACGCGCTGACGCCGAGCCTGTTCCGCGGCGAGCCCGGCGACGTCTCCCGCGAGCGACAACAATAAAGGTCAGCCAATCAATACGTTGCGGATCAGCCACGCGCGGCCGTCGCCCCGGCCCGACACATTCGCCCCGTCCGTCCCGCAGTCAAAGCAACCGACGTTCCCCCGTCGTGCGCGAACTCCTTGAGAAATCGCCTCACCCCGCTGCTGGCACGCATTCTGCGAAAGAACACGGCGGTCCTCGCCGCACTTCCGACAACAACGCAGAAGGAACCCGGGATGATCACACGCCAGACAATCGTTTCAATCCTCACGACTACTGCAATCGCGTTCTCGATCGCTCCGCCCGCGCTCGCGTCGAGCATGGCGGCTGCGGCACAGGCGACGACGCCCGTCCTCGGCGACGAGCGTGACCGCAGCACACAGCGGGAGGTCAAGAACGCAATCGTCGCCGATCCGGATCTCGCGCAAGCACACATCGCCGTCTCGGCACGCAGCGGTCAGGTGACGCTCGCCGGCGTCGTCCGAAGCGCGGAGCAACGCGAACGCGCGCAACGCGCCGCGGGAGCGGTGCGCGGCGTGCGCGCGGTCGATAACGCGATCGAGGTCGTCGAGCGCTAAGCGGTCAAGCCGTGCCGCCGACCGTCAGGCCGTCGATCCGCAGCGTCGGCTGGCCGACGCCCACGGGGACGCTCTGCCCGTCCTTGCCGCAGGTGCCGACGCCGGGGTCGAGTTGCATGTCGTTCCCGATCATCGACACGCGCGTGAGCGCGTCCGGGCCGTTGCCGATCAACGTCGCGCCCTTCACCGGGCGCGTCACCTTGCCGTCCTCGATCAGGTAGGCCTCGGCGGTCGAGAAGACGAACTTCCCGGACGTGATGTCGACCTGGCCGCCGCCGAAATTCGCCGCGTACAGGCCCTTCTTCACCGACTTGATGATTTCGTCGGGCGTCTTGTCGCCGTTCAGCATGTAGGTGTTCGTCATGCGTGGCAGCGGCAGGTGGGCGAACGACTCGCGGCGCCCGTTGCCGGTCGGCTTCACGCCCATCAAGCGCGCGTTCATCGTGTCCTGCATGTAGCCGGTCAGCACGCCGTCTTCGATCAGCACGGTGCGCTGCGTCGGGTTGCCCTCGTCGTCGATCGTCAGCGAGCCCCGGCGGTCGGGCAGCGTGCCGTCGTCGACGACGGTGACGCCTTTCGCGGCAACCTGCTGGCCCATGCGCCCCGAGAAGGCCGAGCTGCCCTTGCGATTGAAATCGCCTTCGAGACCATGGCCGATCGCCTCGTGCAGCAGGATTCCCGGCCAGCCCGGTCCGAGGACGACGCTCATCGTGCCCGCCGGCGCAGGCCCGGCCTCGAGATTGACGCTCGCCTGATGCACGGCTGCGCGCGCGTATTCGAGCAGCCGGTCGTCGTCGAAATACGCGTAGGCGAAGCGCCCGCCGCCGCCGGCGCTGCCCTGCTCGCGATGGCCCTTGTCTTCCATGATGACGGTGAGCGAGACGCGGGCGAGCGGCCGGATGTCGGCGGCGCGGTGCCCGTCGCTGCGCATCACCATGACGACTTCCCACGAACCGGAGATGCTCGCCATGACCTGCGTGACGCGCGGATCCTCGGCGCGCGCGAAGCCTTCGAGCCGTTCGAGCAGCTTCACCTTGGACGTGTCGTCGAGCGACGCGAGCGGGTCGTCGCTGCGGTACAGGCGCGGGACATCGACGTTCGCCCGCACCGCGACGCTGCGGCGGCTGCCGGCATCGGCGATCGCGCGCGTCGCTTCGGCCGCCGACACGAGCGCCGGCAGCGAAATGTCGTCCGAATAGGCGAAGGCGGTCTTCTCGCCGCTGATCGCGCGCACGCCGACGCCCTGCTCGATATTGAAGCTTCCCGACTTGACGATCCCTTCCTCGAGGCTCCAGCCTTCCGAGCGGTGGTACTGGAAATACAGGTCCGCGTAATCGAGCCGATGGCTCATCAGCTTGCGGAACGTCTTTTCGAGTTCCGCCTCGCCGAGCTGGAACGGGCTCAGGAGGTAACGGTCGGCCACCGCGAGGGAGTTCTGTGGAGTGTTCATCGTTCGTCCATGTATGAAGCTGACCGGTTCGACCGGGGCAGGCTGAAAAGGGTCACCGCGGAACGCGGAAAACGGGAGCGCCCATCGAAAGCCGATGCCGCCCCGACCGCGCGCTCAGGTCAGGCAACGGTGGCGCAGCGCGGGAAGATTCGCCCGCACCGCCGCGAGCCGGGACGCGTCGAGGTCCGCGCAGACGACGCCCGGCCCTTCGTCGCGGCACGCGAGCACTTCGCCCCACGGGTCGACGACGAGGCTGTGCCCCCAGGTCACACGCCCGCCGGGATGCTTGCCGCCCTGCGCCGGCGCGAGCACGTAGCACTGGTTCTCGATCGCCCGCGCGCGCAGCAGCACTTCCCAGTGCGAGCGGCCGGTGGTCCAGGTGAACGCCGCCGGCAGCACGATCAGGCTCACGTCGCCCATCGCGCGGAAGAGCTCAGGAAAGCGCAGGTCGTAGCATACCGACAGCCCGACGCGGCCGCAGTCGGCGTCGAACGTCACGACGTCGCGGCCCGGTTCGATCGTCGCGGCTTCGTCGTAGCGCTCGTCCCCCTTCTGGAAACCGAAGAGATGGATCTTGTCGTAACGCGCGACGCGCTCGCCGCGTTCGTCATAGACGAGCGTGCTGTTGCGCACCTTGCCGTCGCTGTCGGCGACGAGCGGGATCGTCCCGCCGACGAGGCAGACGCGGTGCCGCAGCGCCGCTTCGCGCAGGAAGTCCTGCAGCGGCCCTGCGCCGTCGCGCTCGCGCATCGCGACCTTCGCGGTTTCGTCTGGGCTGATGAGCGGGAAATACTCGGGCAGCGCTACGAGTCGCGCGCCAGCGGCGACCGCTTCGGCGACCAGTTCGCCCGCAGTGCGCAGGTTCTCGGCGACGTCGGGACCGGACACCATCTGGATCGCGGCGACACGGAACAGGGGCGCCGGTTCGGCCGGCGCAACCGGAGAGGACAGCGGGGTGGACTGGCTCACGCTCATCATTCCTGCCTGGTTGGGGGCTTGCCGTCTTGCGCGCGGTTGGCGAGTTTTTCGACTTTCGGGTCGTCCCAACTGCCGGTGATCGCGTAGTCGAACGCGAACAGCCTTTCGATTGGGTCGCTGAGCGCCTTCTGCGCGACATAGGCGACGACGCCTGCCACGGGGTTGATCAGTCCGGCCGCGGCCCCGATCGCGACCGACTCGGACAGCGTCGGCTGAACGGTCACGCGCAGGTCCTGGGTTTCCTTCTCGGTGTCCGCCGAGCCGCGCATCTGGATCCGTGCAGCGGGGCCGCGGATCAGCAGGTCGTCGGTTCGCATCACGCCGGCAGTCACGTCGATGCTACCGGAAATGCGATCGAAGGCGAATCCTTCGCTGAACACGTCGCGAAAGTCGAGCGTGAGCCGCCGCGGCAGCGCCTGCAGGCTCAGCACGCCGAGCAGGCGCCCCATGCCCGGCTCGAGCTTGCGGAACTGGCCGTTTTCCGCGTCCAGCGTCAGCGAACCGGACAACGACGGGTAATGGATCTGCGTCGGCGCGCCGCGCCAGCGCAACTTGCCGGCGAGCACCGCGTCCCCGCCCCGCACTGCTTGCTCGTAGCCGAGACGCGCGACGAAGCGTCCGATGTCGTGCGCCTCGAGGCGGAAGTCGAGTTCCGTGAGCGGCCGTGCGCCGGGACGCCACTGCCCGGTGCCGGTGAAGCGTCCGTCCGGATTCGACACCGCGAGTGAATCGAGATGCCACAGGTCGCGCCGGTTGCGCGCCTGCAATTCGAGGCGCCCGAGCTCCATGCCGCGCACACGGAACTGCTCGGCGACGATGTCGAGCTCCGGCAGGCGCCGCGGGGACTCGTCCGCGTCCGCGCCGGCAGCCGGTTCTTCGTTCGGCGCAGCCTTGCCGGCTTCGTCGTCCGCGCCGATCGCCAAGCGCTTCAGCCGCGCGCGCAACGCCCCTTCGCCGGCGTCGCGCCAGTCGAAACTGCCTTCGACCTCCTGGCTCGCGACGCGTCCCTTCCAGCCGGCCGGCGTCGTCTGCGCGGTGAGGTTCAGGGCCGACAACGGTTGCCCGAACGCGCGCGCGCGTTTCGCGCGCAGGTCGATGCCGGCGAGCGGCGGCGCGTCCGCCTCGCCCGCCTGTTCTTCCTGCGCGTCGATCGCGGGCTCGGGGTCGAACACGTCGCGCCAGCCGTCGAGATCGAACTCGTCGAGTTCCGCGGCGACCAGCACGCCGCGCTCCGCGGTGCGCAGCGGGGTGAAGAACGCGAACCCGCCGCGCTCGACGACCCATTCCGCGCCCTGGCGCCGTCGGACGACTTCGAGTTGTCCGCGGTCGTCGAGTGCGGCCCGGACGACCTCGCGCGCGCCGCCCGCCGGGAACTCGAGCTCGACGCTCGTCGGCCATCTCGTCGTCGCGCTCTTGTTCAGCGGTTCGGGCAAGCTCGATGCGACGCCGACGAGATCGGACTGCACTGTCACGCGCGAGCCCTTCGGCCCGACATCGATCGCCGCCTGCCACGGCGCGGAGCCCGACAGGTGCGCGAGCGCCGGCCACTCGTGCGCGACGCGCACCGCCTGCACCGCGGCCGCGCCGCTCGCGCGGAACGTGACCCCGCCGTCCTTCGCCGTCGCCGCTGTCACCTGCATCGGTTCGCCGTACAGCCGTGCGCGCCCTTCCGGAATCGTCAGGTCCTTCTCGGTGAAACGCACCGTCGCCGCGGCATCCGCGAGCGGCGGCAGCGCGTCGACGAGCTTCAGCCGGTTTTCGGTGAATCGGTACTCGCCTTTGACCGTGGTGTCGGAAACGTGGTGCAGCGGCATCACGAGCTTCAGGTCGAGCGCGCCGACGCCCTCGGCCTGCATCCCGTCGGTGAAACCGCCGATGCGCCCGCTGACCGGACTTTCGGCGACGAAGCGCAGGAACCCCGCCGTCCGGCCGCTCGCGCGCCCGCGCACCGTCATGATCTCGCCGTGTCGGGCGCCGAGTTCCGGCACTTCGGCGACGACCCCGTTCAGCGCGACGTCGAAGATGCGCGCGCGCTGCGCCGAAATCCGCATCAGCGGACCCTCGAAGCGGATTTCGCCGTCGATGTCGGTGATCGCCGGCCAGCCTTCCGCGTAGTCGAGCCGGGCGCCAGCGACACGCGTCGTCACGAGGAACTGGCCCGATTTGCCATCGGCGTACGGGAAGTCGGCGAGGTTTCCCTTCAGCCGCAGCCGGGCGTCGGGGACGACGCCGCCGGTCAGGCTGCGCCGAAGCCAGCTCCGCGTGTCGTCGTTGACGACGTGCGGCAGGTAGCGCCAGACGGAGCGGCTGTTGGCACGCGTCAGGCGGGCGGAAAGGTCGATCTCGCCGGGCCCGGCGTCGGTGAAACGGTAGCGCCCGGACGCGCTGCCGGCGGCATCCGGGTTTTCGAAGTTCGCGCTGTCGAGCGCGATCTCGAGCCGCCCGTCGCGCCGCGCCCAGCCCCCGTCGACGCGCAGCCGCGAAAACGCGAGGCGCGGCTCGGGAAACACCGCCGGCATCTCCAGCGCCGCGTCCTCGCCGGCGAGCCGGAAGCGCCCGGCGCGCTCGTCGCCGGCGATCTCGCCGGAAAAGCCCGACAGACCCGGGAGGCGTTCCTGCGGGCCGAACCCGATGGCGTGGAAACGGGCGTTCAGCGACCACGCGACCGGCGCTTCGAGCGGTCCGCGCCACGTCAGGCGCAACGCGTCGAGCCGGCCGCGCGGGTCGAACGCGGCGAGGCGACTGCGGACGCCGGGATCGAACGGCAGATGCGCGGCGAGCCCGGCGAGCGCGCCGAGGTCGAGGCGGTTCGCTTCGAGTTCGCCTTCGCGGTACGCGCCGTCGATCCGCTCCCGCAACACGAGGTCGACATCCGTCGGCTCGACCCGCAGGCCGTCGGCGGTGACGAGTTCGAGCGAGCGCGTCGCGAGCGTCAGCGCATCCCGCGCATCGCGTGTTCCCGAGACCGCGCCGCGCGCACTCGCGAGCTTCAGCTCCGGCAGTTCCGCGCCGAGGCGCGTCGCCACGCCGGCGAGCGCGAAGTCGGCGGCAAACGTCGTCGGCTGGCCGCGTGCGAGACCGAACCACGCCCGCAGACCGCCGTGGCCGGTGAGCTCGACCGGATAATCGACCCATGCGCGCCATGCGCCGAGGTCGGTCTGGTCGAGTGCGACGAAGAGCTTGCCGGACCAGGTCGAAGGGTCCGCCGGTTCCCGGCTGACGATGTCGCCGCGCGCGTCGAGCGCGCCCGCAAGGCCCGCGGGCGGCTGCGCCTGGAGGCCGAAACGGTAGCGTCCGCCGACGTGCGACAGGCGCAGATTCACGCGGTCGAGCCGCAATTCCGGCGCCGTCCGCTGCGCGTCGGACCAGGTCAGCGCCGCGTCGCGGATGACGATCTCGCGCTGCCCGAGCAGCCAGTCGGAAAAGCCGCCTCCCTCGCCGCCGGGTTCGATCGGGATGCCGGCGACGAAGACGCGGCCGTCGGCTTCGCGGCGCAGCGCGAGCTCGGGACCCCGGATTTCGAGGCGCTGGAAATGGGGCTGGCCGCGCAGCAGCGACGACCACGCGATCGTCGCGTCGACGGCGTCGAGACGCAGCGCGGGCCGCCCGGCGCGATCGAGAAGCAGCAGGCCGGACAGATGCAGACGCGGATGCCATCCCGAGAGATCCCCGGACAGCGCGTCGATCGAGACCGGCAACCCGACCGCGTCACCGATCGCGCCGGCGATCTGCGCGCGGTACTGGTCGGCGCGCGGCAGCATCACGTCGCGCACGAACAGGAACAACCCGCCCGCGACGAAGAAGAGAACGACAGCGACCGTCGCGAGCACGCGCAGGAATTTTCGGCCGGCTGCCGCGGGAGTTGCGCGTTGCGTCGCTGAAAGGACTGAGGGAGCGTTCATCTCGAAGAAACCGGGCCGACGTGCTGCACGACTGGAACCGGGCTGGCTTGGCTACAATCCGCTCCATGTCCACCGCCTCCGCGCAGTCATCCGGCGTATGGAGCCCGGCATTCTACCAACGAACGGGAACCCGCCCCTCATGTCCGTCGATTCCGCGCAGCTCGCCGACGATCTCCGCCGCGCCGCGTCCATTTCCCGTTTTCTCGCGCGCATGCTCGACAGCCGGCCGTGGCTCGCCGACCGGCTCCTCGCCTCGCTCGCGCAACCGCTGGACCGCGACGCGATGGAGGCGTTCCTCGACGAGCGCGGCACCGACGAGCCGCGGCTGCGCGCGAGCCTGCGGCATCTGCGCACCTGGGTGATCTGCCACGTGATGGTGCGGGATCTGGCCGGTCGGGCCGATCTCGCCGAAGTCACGGGCGCGATGTCGCTCCTTGCCGAAGTGGCGATCCGCCGCGCCGAGGAAGTGCTGCGCGCCGGACTCGTCGCGCGCTACGGCGCGCCGCTGTCGCAGACGGGCTGGGAGCAGGAACTGCTGGTCGTCGGCATGGGCAAGCTCGGCGGGCGCGAGCTGAACGTGTCGTCGGACATCGACCTGATCTTCATCTACCCCGAGGACGGCAACACCGGCGGCAACAAGGTGATCAGCAACTTCGAGTTCTTCGAGCGCCTCGGCAAGCAGCTGATCCAGGCGCTCGCGGAGGTCACCGAACACGGGCAGGTGTTTCGCGTGGACATGCGGCTGCGCCCGAACGGGGATTCCGGGCCGCTGGTGTGCTCGTTCGACATGCTCGAGAACTACTTCATCACGCAGGGCCGCGAATGGGAACGCTACGCGTGGATTAAGGCACGCGTCCTCGCCGGCGAGCGCTACCACGAGCTCGAACAGATCGCCCGCCCGTTCGTGTTCCGCAAGTACCTCGACTACGGCTCGATCAACGCGATGCGCGCGCTGCACGCACAGATCCGCCGCGAAGTCGCACGGCGCGACCGGGTGCACAACATCAAGCTCGGCCCGGGCGGCATCCGCGAGATCGAGTTCGCCGCGCAGGTTTTCCAGCTGATCCGCGGCGGACGCGAACTGGAACTGCAGGTGCGCCCGACGCTGAAAGTGCTCGCGCTGCTCGGCGAACGCGGCATTCTCGCGCCGCGGGTCGTCGCGGAACTCGCCGAAGCGTACGACTTCCTGCGCCGGCTCGAACATCGGCTGCAGTACCTCGACGACGCGCAGACGCACGACCTGCCGACGAACGACGAGGACCGCGGGCGCATCGTCCGCGCGATGAACTTCCCCGACTGGAGCGCGCTGATGGAAGTCGTCGACCGCCACCGCACGGCGGTGAGCCGGCATTTCGACCATGTCTTCGGCGACCCCAGCGAGGAAGCCCACACCCTCGACAGCATGTGGGCGTCGGCCGGCGACGTCGAACACGCGGCGCCGATCCTCGAACGCCTCGGCTACGCCGACCCGGCCGCCGCGGCGCGCCGGCTCGCGGCGCTGCATTCGAGCACGCGCTACCAGCAGCTGCCGAACCACATCCGCAGCCGGCTCGACGCGCTGATGCCGCGCGTCGTCGAAGTCGCCGCCGCGACGCCCGGTCCCGACGACACGCTGTCGCGCTGCCTCGATCTCATCGAGGCGATCAGCCGCCGCGGCGCCTATCTCGCGCTGCTGCAGCAGTACCCGCAGGCGCTGCGCCGCGTCGCCGACCTCGTCGGCGCCTCGCGCTGGGCGGCGCAGTACCTCACGCGCCACCCGATCCTGCTCGACGAACTGCTCGACGACCGGAATCTCCACACCGCGCCGGACTGGGACGGTCTGCGCGCGCGGCTGCGCGAGACGCTGGAGAGCTTCGAGCCCGACATGGAGCGGCAGATGGACGTGATGCGCGAGCAGCATCACGCGCAGGTGTTCCGGCTGCTGACTCAGGACATCGCCGGCCTGCTGACGGTCGAGAAACTCGCCGACCACCTCTCGGCGCTCGCCGACCTGATGCTGGAACTCGCGGTCCCGCTGGTGTGGCGCAAGATCAAGACGCGCCATCGCGACGCGCCGAAATTCGCGGTCATCGCGTATGGCAAGCTCGGCGGCAAGGAGCTCGGCTACGCGTCGGATCTCGACCTCGTGTTCCTCTTCGACGACGCGCCCGAAACCGGCGAAGTCTATGCGCGCCTAGCGCAGCGCCTCAACACCTGGCTGTCGAGCCAGACCGCCGCGGGCATCCTGTTCGAAACCGACTTGCGGCTGCGGCCGAACGGCGACGCCGGACTTCTCGTGACCTCGGTCGAGTCCTTCCGCCAATACCAGCTCGAATCGGCGTGGGTGTGGGAGCACCAGGCGCTGACCCGCGCCCGCTTCGCCGCGGGCGACGCGGCGATCGGCGCCGCGTTCGACGACATCCGCTGCGACGTGCTACGGCTGCCGCGCGATCTCGCCACGCTGCGGGCGGACGTCCTCGCGATGCGCCGCAAGATGAGCGACGCCCATGCGGGAAAGAGTCCGCTCTTCGACCTGAAGCACGACGCGGGCGGCCTCGTCGACGTGGAATTCCTCGTGCAGTACTTCGTGCTCGGCCATGCGCACGAGAATCCGCAACTGACGGGCAACCTCGGGAACATCGCGCTGCTGCGCATCGCCGGCGAGATCGGTCTGATTCCGGCCGATCTCGCGGCCCGCTGCGGCGACAGCTACCGCCTGCTGCGCCGGCTGCAGCATCGGCAACGGCTCAATGGGCAGCCTTCGCGGGTCGCGCCGGAGGAAGTCGGGGCCGCGCGCGCGCCAGTGAAAGCGCTGTGGGCGTCGATCTTCGGCGACGCCCCGGACGACGGGAACTGAAATATTTCATGACGCGCCGGCAAGCATGACGGCGCGCCGGAGCGCCGGCTAAGATCGGTCTCCGTCAACTGCCGGCCGGTCATCCGATGAGCCAGGAAATCGAACTGAAACTGAGCCTGCCGCCCGAGGCCCTGCCCGCGCTGCGCCGCCATCCGCTCTTCTCGGGCGGTGCAAAACAGGGCAAGGCGGCGACGCTCGACAACACGTACTTCGACACGCCCGACCTCTCGCTGAAGGCCGACAAGGTCGCCGTGCGCACGCGCCGTCAGGGGCGCCGGCTGTTGCAGACGGTGAAGTGCGCGGCCGAATCGGTCGGCGGACTGACCGCGCGGCCGGAGTGGGAGCAAACCTTCGCCGGCAAATTCGACTTCTCGGCGATCGATGCGCCGAAAGTGCAGAAGCGGCTGCTGCGCCACGAAGCCGAACTCGTCCCGGTGTTCTCGACGCGTTTCCGGCGCGAGACCCGCCTGCACAAATCCGACGATGTGCGCATCCTGATGATGATCGACAGCGGCGAAGTGATCGCCGGCGAGCGCCGCGAACCGATCTGCGAGCTCGAACTCGAACTCGTCGAAGGCAGCGCGCTCGATCTGCTGGAACTCGCCCGGCGTCTTGCCGAGGAACTTCCGCTGTGGCCGAACGACGCCAGCAAGGCCGAGCGGGGGTTTCGCCTGCACCTCGGCGAGCCGCTGCAACCGGTGTCCGCGTCGGCGCCGCGGATCGACGGCAGCCAGCGTCCGCTGGAAGCATTTCGCGCGCTCGCGTTTTCGTGCGTGCGGCAATGGCAGGCGAATGCGGCGGGCGCAGCCGTCGACGGCGACCCGGAGTTCGTTCATCAGCTGCGCGTCGCGCTGCGGCGGCTGCGTTCGCTGCTCTCCCTGTTCGCGCCCGCGCTGCCCGCCGAATTCGTTGCCGAGTGGCGCAGCCGTTTGAAGGAAAACGCCGACCGGTTCACCGAAGTTCGCGAGCTCGACGTGCTCCACGACGAGATCCTCGCGCCCGTCGCCGCCGTCGCGGCAGAAGCCGCCGACTACGGGCTCGATCACCTGCTCGAGCTCGCGCGAACCGCGAATGCCCGGGCTCGCGCCGCCGCGCATGACGGGCTCGCTCCCGCGCAGGGCCGCCTGCTGATCGATCTCACTGCGGCGCTGCACTCGCTGACGCCCCCCGACGCTGGCGGGGACACGGACCTGAGCACCTTCGCGCAAGCACAGTTGAAACGCCTGCACGGGAAGGCCCGCAAGCGTCACGCCGCCGCCCGGGACGGCGCACCCGCGCACCTGCACGCGCTGCGGCTCGCCGTCAAACGCTTGCGCTACGCAGCCGAGTTCTTCGCGCCGCTGATGCGGACGAAGGACGGTGAGCGCTATCTCCGGGACCTGTCGAAGGCACAAAGCCGGCTCGGGTTTGTCCACGACGTGGATGTTGCGCGACGGCGGCTCGCGAGCTGGGCGAAAGCGGAGCCGGACCGGGCCGCCGCCGCCGCGTTCGTCGCGGGGTGGCACGGGCACCGCCAGCGGCGCATGGCGCGACGGGCGCTGCGGGACCTCGAACCGCTCCTGTCGGATCCGCCGCGCCTGCGCGGCTGATCCGAGTTTCAGCGCCGCCCGGTGCGGCGTCATCGGCGCGCAATCCGCCGCGTGCATGCTGTTCCGTTTTTCGACAGGGAACAGGCAATGGATCTGCTGCTATGGCGTCATGCGGAAGCGGTCGAGGGGAGCCCCGACGCCGCACGCGAACTCACGGAACGCGGGTTGAAACAGGCGCAGCGGACGGCCGCGTGGCTCGAGGAGCGGCGCCCGAAACGTCTGCACGTCCTCGCCAGCCCGACCGTGCGCACGCGGCAAACGGCGATAGCCTTCGCCCGCGAGTTCGAAGTCGTTCCGTCGCTCAGCCCCGAAGGCGGCGTCGCGGACATTCTCGCGGCGACCGGCTGGCCCGACTCCCGCGGCGCCTGCCTCGTCGTCGGTCACCAGCCCGCGCTCGGCCGCCTCGCCGCGCTGCTGCTGTCGGGCACTGAAGCGGACTGGACGATCAAGAAGGGCGCGCTGTGGTGGTTCACGAACCGGGTTCGCAACGGCGAGACACAGACCGTCCTGCGCGCGGTCGTCCCGCCCGACCTCGTCTGACGCCGCGGCGACCTTCCCCAATTCGGGCAGCGGGAAGCGCACACACGCAATCTTGCGCTGCACAACGGATCGATTCCTGCCTACACTGTCGATCATTCCCCCGACAAGCAGCCCGCCAATGAATGCACCGATCGCAAACGGCACCGTGCGCGTCATCGACGGAGAAGAGCGCGTCTTCTACGACGGTTACTGGATCAAGGCCTACGATCCCCCCGCCGATACGTTGCGGGCGAAAAAACAGCTCATCGAAGCCCTCACGCGCCGCCTGTTCAACCACGTCGAACACGGCATCAACATTCCCGGCCGACGCCTGGATGAAGCCCGGCGCGCATATGAAGCGGAATCCGACCTCGAGCACAAGCGGGTCAAGGGTGCGATGCTCGCGGGCGCGCTGTTCAATCGCGCGGCCGACATCTTCAACAAGCTGATGGAGTTGCAGGAGCTCGGGGTCGAGATCGACGACGACAACGCGCTGATGCGCGAGTGCGGCGTCTGTCTGCAGGAAGCGCTCGACTTCGGCCGCCGCGTGCTGCACCGCAGCGGCGAGGAAGGGATCGACGAACTGTGGGGCGAACCTTTCCGCGCGTTCTCGATTCCGGTCGACGCGTTCTACCAGAGCCGCTACATCAAGATCGCGCAAACCTTGCGCGACATCGACCGGATCGGCAACGTCATCGTCAAGACCTTCGCCGGGCACCGGCTGTTCGATGGCATCGAAGAGTTGGCGGTGCGCTTCACCGACGCCGCGAAAATCAAATGCGAAACGCTGCGCACGGACCCGGCGATCTTCGACGTCTGGGCGGATTTCGCGGTCGCCAGCGAGCGGCTCGGCGCGTTCGCCCCGCGCCTTGCGGGCGCGACATCGGCCGAGGATCTGCAGCTCGCGGCCGACGGCCTTCGCCTGATCATCCAGGGCCGCGACCTCATCGGCTACATCACCCGGGCGCGCGTGCCGATGCCCAAGAGCACGCGCGAGTATTTCGAGGCGTGCGAGCACTATCTGCGCCGGCTCCACGAACGCTACCGGCGGTCGCCGAGCGCGTCGTGACACCGCGCGTCGGGTAGCGGCAGCGGGGGTCCGTCCGCGGCCGCCCGACGGGGGCCGGCTCAGACGATCACACCACCGCCGAGGCACACCTTCGATTCGTACACGACGACGCTCTGCCCGGGCGTCAGCGCCCATTGCGGCTGCGCGAACACGATTTCGGCGCGCCCGCCGGTGACCGATTCGATTTCGCACGGCATGTCGGGCGTGCGGTAGCGGGGTTTCGCGGTATACACCCAGTGGGTGTGCGGGTCGCGACCGCTGATCCAGTTGAGGTCCGCCGCGGTCAGCCGCGTCTTCAGCAGCGCCGGATGCTCATGCCCCTGGACGACGTGGAGCACGTTCGCCTTCACGTCCTTGCCGGCGACGTACCACGCGTCATGCTCGCCGGCCTCGTCCTGCCTGCCCTTGATGCCGCCGATATGCAGCCCCTTGCGCTGACCGATCGTGTGGTACATCAGCCCCTGGTGCTCGCCGACGACACGGTCGTCGTCGAGCGAGCGGATCTCGCCCGGCTTCGTCGGCAGGTAGCGCATCAGGAATTCGCGGAACGGCCGCTCGCCGATGAAGCAGATCCCGGTCGAATCCTTCTTCTCGGCGACATGCAGGCCCGCGTCCGCGGCGATGCGGCGCACCTCGCGCTTGTACAGGCCGCCGAGCGGGAACAGCGTCTTCGCGAGCTGCTGCTGGTTGAGCCGGTACAGGAAATAGCTTTGATCCTTCGTGCCGTCCTCGGCTTTCAGCAGTTGGTACTCGCTACGTCCGTCATTGACCCATTCACGCACCTGCGCGTAGTGACCGGTCGCGATCCGCTCCGCGCCGAGCGCCATCGCGTGGTCGAGGAAGCAGCGGAACTTGATCTCGGAATTGCACAGGACGTCCGGGTTCGGCGTGCGGCCGGCCTCGTACTCGCGCAGGAAATCCGCGAACACGCGGTCCTTGTACTCGGCCGAAAAGTTGACGACTTCGAGGTCGATGCCGATCACGTCGCACACCGACGCGACGTCGATCAGGTCCTGGCGCGCCGAGCAGTATTCGTCGTCATCGTCGTCCTCCCAGTTCTTCATGAACAGGCCGACGACGTCGTACCCCTGCTGCTTCAACAGCAGCGCGGTCACCGACGAATCGACACCGCCGGACATGCCGACGACCACCTTCATTCCGTTCGGATCGGTCTTACTGGACATTCGGTCCTTCTCCATTCATCCATTCTTGCAGCGGCAGCAAGACCGCGGGCTCGCCGGGCTCGACGAACCAGCTGTCGACGGCAAAGCGCCTCGCGACTTGCTGCGGCGGCTGCATTTCGGGCTCGCGGATGCGAGGAAATTCCTCGTCATTCTGACAGTCGCACCGCGTGAGCGACAGCGGCACGTGGTCGCGCTCCCGCTCGGGCTCGGGCGCCGCGGGGCCCGTCTCTTCGATGACCGCGGAAAAATGCTGGAAGATGATCCGCGTGCGCCGCGCCGGCTCGGCGACGCGATGAAAACGCAGCCATCCGCGCGACTCGAGCAGCGCGAGGAAGCGCCCGGTCGTCGTCGAATGGTCGATGCAGTCCATCCGCCCGACCACGCCGCCGTCGAGGTAATTGCCCGCACGGTCGGCGCCAATCGGCGACTGCCCGGCGGCAATGCGGTACATCCTCCCGACGGCCGCGGCGATCGCGTCGCGTTCGGCCGCCGCATCGGACGCATCGGCGAGCAGCGCGCGAACTTCCCGCAGGCGCGCATCGGAAAACGCGACCCGCGACCCGCCGGCGCAGCCGTAATTGAAGCAGACGTCCACCGCCTCCGCGCTCCGCGCGGCCAGCGGCGCGAACAGCATCAGCACGAGCAGCAGGCGCCACATCGGCCGCCGCCGTCAGGACGGATAGTGCCGGATCAGCTCCAGCGGATAGCGCCGCCCCGCGATCCAGTCGTCGACGCATTGCAGCACTAGCGGACTGCGATGGCGGTCGGCACACGCGCCGAGTTCGTCGCGCGTCATCCACACCGCGCGCACGATACCGTCGTCGAGCTTGCGATCCGACGCCCCGCCGACGACGCTGCCGCCGAACGCGAAACGCAGGTAGGTCACACCGCCGTTCGGCACCTGCCACTGGTACACGCCGACGAGAAACGCCGGCTCGAAGCGGTGCGCGGTTTCCTCGAGGGCTTCACGGACCGCCGCCGCGACCAGCGACTCGCCCTCTTCGAGGTGCCCCGCCGGCTGGTTGAAGCGCAAGCCGTCGGCGGTTTCTTCCTCGACGAAGAGAAAACGGCCGTCGCGCTCGACGACCGCTGCGACCGTGGCATTCGGCTTCCAGGCTCTGTCCATGGCGAAAGTCTTCAAAAGCGGCAATTTTACCGTGCGAAACGCGTTCTCGCCCGTGCTCGGCGGGACTGCGACGGGGCGGCGGAAGGAGCCCGATGTCCGGCGGGCGCCACGGCTATCGCCACGGCTCGCGTATACGCGGAAAACGCCCGCGACGGACCGCAGATCTGCGAGACGAAGGTCGCGCCGAAATCGGCAAGACGTACCGGCTTTGCGCTAAAATCGCGAGCTTTCGCCCGCCCCCGCGCGAGCGCTTTTCTCACCCTCATTCCGCTGGAGAACTGCAACATGTCCATGTCCGACCGCGACGGTTTCATCTGGCAGGACGGCAAGCTCGTGCCTTGGCGCGAGGCGACGACGCACGTCCTGACCCACTCCCTGCATTACGGCCTGGCCGTTTTCGAGGGCGTACGCGCGTACAACACGGACAAGGGCACCGCGATCTTCCGACTCGCCGAGCACACGCAGCGCCTGATCAACTCCGCGAAGATCTACCGGATGGCGATTCCGTTCTCGAAGGACGAGCTGATGGAGGCGCAGAAGGAGGTCGTGCGCGCGAACAAGCTCGAATCGTGCTACCTGCGTCCGCTCGCGTTCTACGGTTCGGAGAAGATGGGCATTTCGACGCGCGGCGCGACCGTGCACGTCGCGATCGCCGCATGGCCGTGGGGCGCCTATCTCGGCGAGGAAGGCCTCGAGAAGGGCATCCGCATCAAGACGTCGTCGTATGCCCGCCATCACGTCAACGTCACGATGCCGCGCGCGAAGATGTCCGGCAGCTACGCGAACTCGATCCTCGCGAACCTCGAGGCGACCGAGGACGGCTACGACGAGGCGCTGCTGCTCGACACGCAGGGCTTCGTCGCCGAAGGCTCCGGCGAGAACCTCTTCGT
>NZ_JAKFEF010000076.1:0-7802 GCF_036675785.1 Aromatoleum sp. | reverse complement strand
GCAGCGAGAGGAACACGCCGGCCATCCCGAGCCGGGGGTCGCCGAGCACGCGGCCGAGCGGCGCGAGCGGTCCGAGCGCCAGGCGCGGCGCCGCGGCGAGGGCGTGCGCGTATTGGGGTGCTGGTAAGAATCGTGTCACCAGCCGCCATTTCGCCAATCGCCGCATAGTGCGGGGTCAGGCGTTGCGGTCGACCGACGGTGCGCTGGATGATGGGGCGTGGCCCCGGAATTGTCGATCGATCTGGATGAGCTTGTCGAGCACTGGACGGTGCTCGACGACGAGCGCGCACTCGTCGATGCCAAGCACGGTGGCACGCGGCTGGGCTTCGCGCTGTTGCTGAAGCACTACACGCGCCACGGCCGATTTCCGACGGGGCGCACGGAGATTCCCGACGCCGCGGTTGAGTTCGTCGCTCGCCAGCTGCGGGTCCCAGTGATGGACATCGGCGCCTACGAATGGACGGGCCGCTCGATCGAGCGTCATCGGGCGCAGATTCGTGAACACCTGGGCTACAGCGAGTGCAGCGTCGCCGACGCGCAGGAGCTCACCACCTGGCTGGCTCGTCATGTCGCCGAGCGCGAACGGCGCCCGGAGCGGGTGCGCGACGAGCTGCTGGCGCGTTGTCGTAGCGAGCGGATCGAGCCGCCCGCCCGTGCGCGGGTCGAGCGGATCGTGCGATCGGCGCTGCATGTCAGCGAAGAAGCCGTCTCGTCTCGGGTCACCTCGCGATTGGCCGACGGGTCACGACAGCGAATTGCGGTTCTGCTCGCCGTGACCGACGACGACGCGGCGGACGCGGCCGACGGCGATGTGGACGGTGACCGGGCCGTCCTGGGAACGATCAAAGAGGCGCCGGGCAGCGTGAGCCTGGACACGATGCTGACCGAGATCGACAAGCTCCTTGCGGTCCGAGCGATCGGTGTGGGCCCCGAGGTGTTCGCCGACGTCGCCTCGAATGTCGTCGCGGGTTGGCGCGCCCGGGCAGCGGTCGAGTCGCCGTCGCACCTGCGCACGCATCCCGAAGCGCTGCGCCTCACGCTCTTGGCCGCGTTGTTGCGGGAGCGCGAGCGGGAGATCACCGACACGCTCGTGGACCTGCTGATCTCGACGGTGCATCGCGTCGGGGCACGGGCCGAGAAGAAGGTCACCAAGGAGCTCGTCAACGCGTTCAAGCGCGTGCACGGCAAGGAGAACATCCTCTTCCGGGTCGCCGAGGCGTCGTTGGGCAGGCCCGACGGCACCGTGCGCGGCGTCGTATTCCCGGCCGTCGCGGGCGGCGAGCAGACGCTGCGCGAGCTCGTGCACGAGTTCAAGACGAGCGGCCCGCTGTACCGGCGCACGGTGCAGACCACGCTGAAGGCGTCCTACACCAACCACTACCGGCGCGGCCTGATCCGGCTGCTCGATGTTCTTGAATTCCGCAGCAACGCGACACACCAACCGATCATCGAAGCGCTCGCGATGATCCGTCGCTTCGCCGGCGCCGGGAACACGACCTACTACCCCCTCGGCGAGGCAGTGCCGATGCACCGCGGCCTACGCGGCGATTGGGAGGACGTCGTGCATCGCGAGGACACGCGAGGCCGGCGGCGGGTCGTGCGGATGGTCTACGAGGTCGCGACTTTCCAAGCGCTCCGTGACGCGCTGCGCTGCAAAGAGATCTGGGTCGTCGGCGCCGACCGCTGGCGCGATCCCGACCAAGACCTGCCGGCCGACTACGCCCTGCGCCGCGTCGAGCACTACCGCACCCTGCGCAAACCCCTGGACCCGTCGGCGTTCGTCGACGAGCTGCGCGATCAGATGCACGCTGAGCTCGGAGCCCTGAACGACGCGTTGCCGAAGCTCGGCTGGCTGGAGATCGCCGAGCGACGCTCGGGCGCGATCAAGCTGACAGCACCGGAGGCCCAACAAGAGCCGCGCAACCTGCGGCGCGTCAAGGCCGAGGTGCTACGGCGCTGGGGCACCGTGCCACTGGTCGACATGCTCAAGGAGACCGTGCTGCGAACCGGATGCCTGGACGCCGTCACGTCGGTGACGGCCGGCGGCAGCATCCGCCCTGACGTCCTCGCGGAGCGCTTGCTGCTGGCGATATACGCCTACGGCACGAACACCGGGATCCGCGCCGTAGCGTCCGGAGCGCACGGCCACACCGAGGACGAGATCCGCTACGTCCGCCGCCGCTATCTCACCGTCGACGCTGCCCGCTCGATCGCGGTGCAGATCGCCGACGCGACCTTTGCCTCTCGCCGCCACGGCCTGTGGGGCGCCGGCTCGACCGCGGTTGCGTCGGACTCCACGCACGTCGGCGCGCTTGATCAGAACCTGCTCACCGAGTGGCACTCGCGCTATCACGGCCGCGGGGTGCTGATCTACTGGCACGTCGAGCGCAAGTCGATGGCCGTGCATTCCCAGTTGATCTCCTGCAGCGCCTCGGAAGTCGCCGCGATGGTCGAGGGCGCGATGCGCCACGACACCACGATGGACGTCGAGGCCAACTACACCGACTCGCACGGGCAGTCGGAGATCGGGTTCGCGATCACCCGGCTGCTCGGCTTCGATCTGCTGCCGCGGATCAAGCAGATCAACAAGGCCCGGCTATACCGGCCCCGCGCCGGCGAACCAGATGCCTACCCGCGCCTGAGTCCCGCCCTGACGAGGCCGATCCGCTGGGGCATCGTCGAGGAGCAGTACGACCAGTTGATCAAGTACGGCACCGCAATTCGGACGCGAACCGCATCGACAGAGGCGATCCTGCGTCGCTTCACGCGCAACGCGTCGCACCCGACGTACGCGGCGATGCTCGAGGTAGGCCGCGCGCAGAAGACGATCTTCATCGCCCGATACCTCCGACTGCGCGATCTGCAACGCGAGATCGAGGAAGGACTGAACGTCGTCGAGTCCTGGAACGGCGCCAACGGCGTGCTCGCGTACGGCAAGCGCGGCGACATCCAGACCAACCGCCGCGACGAGCAAGAACTCTTCGTGCTCTGCCTGCGAATCCTCCAGGCCGCACTCGTGTACGTAAACACCCTCATGCTCCAGGACATCCTCGACGAGCCCGCGTGGAGCGACGTCCTCACGCCCGCCGACCGCCGAGGGTTGACGCCGCTGTTCTGGATGCACGTCCTGCCCTACGGCGAGGTCAACCTCGATATGACCTCCCGCTTGGACCTCGGCGCAGACGGCGGACGCGGCGTCGAGGGTCTCGCTCAAGCACGCTGAGGCTCGACTCGTAGTTGCCGGGGCAAGCGTTTGCCCGTAGGCACAGTCGCGGCGTGCGGCAGCAACGTCGCTTCGCGCCTCATTAACTCAGCGTTGTCAGGCACAGGCTTTCCGGTCGCGCTCAAAGTTCTACGAGATCTCGGACAACCTCGCGCGACTGCGCTCCCGCGTCTCGTCCACAGACGCAGCAGCGCCGTGGGCGCCCCCTCTGGGCGTTGCTGCTTTGCGTCGAAGCGGACTACTCGGGCTTGATGACGCCGGACAGAACGCGTTTGTTCGTGACGCCTGAGCCGTTGATGAGCCGGAAGGTGATCTTCACGGCCAGTCGGCCATGCCGGCGCACGAGCTTGCGACCGTAGGCATTGAGCGGCATAGCCACGACGCTGTTTCTGGGGGTGGTGCAGGTGTAGCTACCCGTTGTGCCGCCGACCCGTTTGCCGCCGACCTGAGCGATTTTGACAGTCATGGCCGCGGTCTGGCTGCCACGCAGGTAGACGCGGACGCGCCCGCTATCGCGCAGGCGCAGCGTGGCCGATGTCAGCCGCACCGTGGGCTTCATGTCGCTCATCGTGGGGCCATCGTCGCCGCAGCCGGAGTTGGCCGGGGGCAACTCGGCGGCGGAGGCCTGGGCCGCGAATGCACCGGTCAGGCCGACTAGCAGGAGAGCAGCTTGGGTTCGCATGCCAACTGCAACGCAGCGCGAACGCGCTAGTTGCGTCACGCCATCAGGGGAGGACAAATAGCGCTCTCGCCCGAGCCTCCGCCGGCGGCAGTTCCTTGAGGCGATGGCGCTCGCCGACGGCGGGGGCTTACGCTTGCTCAAGTAAAACGGACGGATGGTCGATAACCGCTGTGGGTTGCGAGTCCTCGTGGGAGACTGTCCGACGAACTGTGTGTGAGGCCGGGGCGACATGTTGGGGTCAGCCTGGGAATCGGTCTCCGAAGTGGATCTTGAGTGCTGCGCGGGGTGCTGTCCAGGTGCGGTTGCGTTGCCATTTGGCGTCGGCGCGCATGATCGCGAGCCAGATCAGCTTGGTGGCGGCCTGCTCGTCGGGGAAGTGCCCGCGCGTCTTGATCGCCTTGCGGACCTGGCGGTGCAAGCCCTCGATCGTGTTGGTGGTGTAGACCGCGCGGCGCAGCTCGTCGGGCAACGCGAGGAACGGGATGACGTGCTGCCAGTCTCGCCGCCATGCCTGCGCGGTCGGCGGGTAGCGCGTGCCCCACTCGGCCTCGAAGCGCTCAAGCTCGAGGAGCGCCTCGTCGGCGTTGGCGGCGGTGTAGATCGGCCGCAGCGCGCTGGCGACCTTCTTGCGGTCGCGGTAGTTGACGTAGCGCAGGCTTGAGCGGATGAGATGCACGATGCAGGTCTGCACCCATGTCTGCGGGAACGTCGCCTCGATCGCGTCCGGGAAGCCCTTCAGGCCGTCGACGCAGGCGATCAGGACGTCGTCGACGCCGCGGCGCTTGAGGTCATTGAGGACGGCCAGCCAGAACTTCGCGCCCTCGGTCTCCTGCCACCACAGCCCGAGAACCTCACGGTCGCCGTCAGACGTTACGCCCAGCGCGAGATAGCAGGCGCGGCTGCGCACCGAGCGGTCTTCGCGGACCTTCACGAACATCGCGTCGAAGTACACGATCGGATAGACGCGCTCCAGCGGCCTGGTCCGCCACGCCGCGACGTCCTCCAAGACGGCGTCGGTGACCCGGCTGATGGTGTCGCGGCCGATGTCGACGTCGTAGAGCTCGGCGAGGTGCGCGCTGATGTCACGCACGGTCATCCCGCCCGCGTAGAGGCCGAGGATCTTGTCGTCCAAGCCCGCCAACCGCGTCTGGCGCTTGCCGACGAGCTTGGGGTCAAACGACCCGTCGCGGTCGCGCGGCGTGCGGATCTCGACGGGCCCGAGGTCGGTACGCACCGTCTTGGCGCCCGCGCCGTTGCGCACGTTCGCGCCGGCGGGACGGCCGCCCGGCGGATGGCCGAGATGCTCACCGAGCTCAGCTCCAAGAGCCGTCTCGATCACGCGACCGGCCAGCTGCGTCAACAGCCCGCCAGGCCCCGTGATCTCCTCAGGCGCCAAGCCCTTCAACGCGTCCTGCAGCGCCTCCTCAGGCAACAAGCCCGCCAAGCGCTGCGCCGCCTCATCAGAGGCACTCTGAGCACGAGCGGACCGCTCACGATCTCTCTCCCCATCGCTCTTGATGGTCTTCATGGTCATCGGTGTCCTTCCCGGCCACAAGGGCCGAATCGGTCACCCAGACCACACACACTTCATCGGACAGACCCCCTCGTGGCCATTGATCCCTCATCGGACGGAGCAGCTCATCACGCACCGCACCTCCCCCACCTCTGTGTGGGCAGCGTTCCTACTGCTCCTCGCTCTTCTGGCCTTCTTGCCGACAGCCGCCGCGCATGCAGACGCCTATCTCGGCTCGGGCACTCAGATCGAACCGCTCGAGTCGTCGACGACCAGCGATGGCCTAAGCACCGACGGCAGCCTTGGCACCGAGAGCACTAGCGCAGACGGAACGTTCTACTGCTCGGTCGCCTACGCGACCATCGCGGCGTCGCCCAGCGGCTACGCCGTCGGCAACTGCCCGCAGAACACCGAGTTTCGTCGCATCGCCAAGTCCGGGCTGGTGGGAACTGGCACCGGCCAGGGCTACTACGACGGCGGCTACATCCTCGGCGGTTTCAGCGGCTGTGGCTGGATTCGAACGGACCAGACCAGCGCCTACAACACAACCACGCAGTGGAATCACTGCGACCCGAACTCGATCGGCTACACGAAGGACGAGTTCATGTACAAGTTCGCAGACGGCTCGTACTACTACGACGGCTGCGCCGAGACCGACGACTGCAAGGGCACCCCGGTCAACAACAAGCAGACCTGCTACACCGTCGCCAACGTGCGGCCTTGGCTGTCGGGCCAAGGCGTCCCGGCCGCGATCCGGTACATCCCGGCCAACGCCACGCATCTTGGCGCGCCTCGCTTCGCGTTCCGCTACGTGGCCAAGTATCCGACCACGGACGGCACCTACTGGGCCATGGGCCGCGACCGCGCCTACTCCAGCGGCCAAGGCAACTGGGTGTTCGTCCCGCTGAGCTGTCTGTAGGCCATTCCCGCACGCCCGGTGGAGCGCTCTGCACACGCAGAGCGCTCCGCCAGAGCCTGACCCGAATGCCATGCAACCCACGCGCTTTGTCTTATGAGCGCGACTGTCTGTCAGCCCCGCCCCATCATTTCAGGAGCCACACCATGGCCTCATCCCGCATCTCGCCTCGCCACGCGCTCGCCGTCGCGCTCATCGCGGCCAGCAGCGCCGGCGCTACCGCGGCGCCGGCGCTCGCCGATGGACCAACGTTCACTTTGGGCATCCGCCACAACGCCCAGCTGCTTCCGACCCTGCACGCCACCGAGCTGTTGGACGCCGCCGAGGAGAGCCGCGAATACGACTACGTCACCAAGGGCTACTTCAAGGTCGGCGGCAAGACCGTGGCGCGGCTTCCGAGCTTCAGGGGGCACGCCGACAGCACTCGCGAGCACCTCAGGTTGACCGTCAAGCGATCGACGCGCAGCACGATCCGTGCGGCCGCCAAGCGCCGCGGATCACGCCGCGTGATCCTGACCCTCGTGCATCAGCTCACCCTGACAACGAACATCCCCGGTGACATGGCCTTGCGCACAAAGACCATCGCGCAGGACGCCTATCTCGTGATCCCGCGAGGCTGAACCGAGCATCATCCGCAGCATGGAGGCGGTGCCCGGCATGTCGCCATGGCCGAGATCGGCGTGTCGGCAAACACTCGTTTGCCGACGCTCGATCTCAGCGAACTCGCCCGCCCGTCGTTGCTGAGCGTCGCGTGTCGAGAAGCCGCGTCGACAATCAACGACGGCAAACCCCGGCGAACCGGTAGTTTTCGACGCGTGCTCTTCGGCTACGCCCGCGTATCGACCGCTGACCAGAACCCCGACCACCAGACTGACGCGCTGCGCCGCGCCGGCGTCGCCGACGACAACATCTACGTCGACCACGCCAGCGGCGCGAAAGCCAGCCGACCGCAGCTCGACGCCGTGCTGCGCCTGCTGCGAGACGGCGACACGCTGAAGATCACCCGCCTGGACCGCCTCGGCAGATCAGTCCTGCACCTCGTGACGCTCGGCGCCGAGCTGCGCGAACGCGGCGTCGGCCTGCACGTCATCGAGCAAGGCATCGACACCACCACCGCCGAAGGTCGCGCGATGTTCGGGATGCTCTCCGTCCTAGCGGAGCTACAGCGCGAGCTCATCGTCGCCAACACCCGCGACGGGCTCGGCGCCGCCCGCGCCCGCGGCCGCAAAGGTGGCCGACGCCCCAAACTCAACCCCGAGCAGATCGCGCTCGCACAGCAGCTCTACGACGCCGGCGAGCGCACCGTCCAGCAGATCGCCGACATCTTCAACGTCCCGCGCACCACCGTCTACGGACACCTCGAGGCGGCCAGCAAGGGGAAACGGCCCGCCGTGCAGCGCGCAGCCACGAGCGCCTGAACGGCGGCACAGCGGCCGGTCAGCCCGCCACGGCCGAAATGGCGGCTGGT
>NZ_JAKFEF010000058.1:0-1542 GCF_036675785.1 Aromatoleum sp. | reverse complement strand
TACTACATCGCGCATGCGGCGATTGCGGCGTTGGCGGCGGAGGGGAAGATGAACGCGAAGGATGTGGCGCGCGCCATCAAGCAGTACAAGCTCGACGGCGACAAGCCGAACCCGACCTCCGTCTGATCAGGAGATTGCCGCGATGCGCTTCATCGTGCTCGCGGCAGTCCTGGTTTCCTCGCTCCTCGCGGTGGCGTGCAGCGAACTGCCGCCGCCGCGTGTCGTCGACGCCCCCGGTTCCGCGAGGATTGCCGGGCTGCTGAAGGCGCCGCCGCTGCGCCCCGTCCCGGACACGCTCGTCGCGTTCCAGCCGCCGTACGCCTTCCGCAACAACGCCTTCCTGTCGCTGCATATTCCGTCGGAAGCTGGCGTCGCGCTCGTCTACGGAAAGGAACGCTACGGGATCGTCGACACGGGTACCGGCGACATCGTCGCGACCGGCGCCGGAATTCCCGGCGGCATGCTGTCTCCGAACGGTCGCGTACTCGTGCAGCCGACAGGCGATGCGCTCGAGTTGAGAGCTGCGGAATCGGGGGAGTTGCTCGCCACACTGCCCGGCGCGAAGCGGGACTGGCTCAGCTGGGTCGAAGACGCCGGCATGGTGTACGTCGTGCCGGGCACGGGCCCATTCGACGAGGCGCGGATCGTCTATCGCCATTTCCCCACCGGACTGGAATCGAGTGTGGCCACCGTTGCCGATGGGGATGACGCGGAGCCGCGCGTGCTCGGCGTCTTGCCTGTTCCGGACCGCCCGGGCCACTACTATCTCGAGACCCGCGCGAAACTGTACGAGCTGACACTCGAGAAGCGCGAGCAAGGTCTCGCCGCCATCGTGGTCGCGACCGTGCGCGATGGCTTCTTCAAAGGGCAAGCCACCGAGGGTTATCGCGTCGTGGGCGATCTCATCGTCGGGATCGAGGACGGAACGCTGCAGCTCCTCGATTTCCTGACGCTGGCACGCACCGAGGTCCCGCTGCCAGGGTTCGTCGCCACGGGATCGAGTCGCGTCAACGACATCGATCGCGTGCTCGTGTCCGGACATTTCGTCGACGGCGACGGCGATTCGCTGAAGGTCGACGGACGCGTTCCGGTGCAGCGTTTCTACTACCGGCTGTCAAACGGACACCTCGCGGCGTTGCCGGCGGAAAGCGACCCGCCGTTCTATTCGGCGGCACACGAGACCGGGTACCTCACCCGGGACGGGATCACGCTGCGTCCGTACGAATTGCCGCCCGCCGGTGCGGAAGGCGAGATCGCCGACGTGCTGGCAGCTGCGCGGGCCGAGGTCCTCGCCTCTGCGGAGCCCAGCGCGTGACGACGTCGATGTCGCCCGCAGGCACCCCCCGAGCACGACGAACAGTTCGTCCTCGTCGGCGTGCGCGTGCCAGCCGAAGGTGCCGTGCACCTTGGCGACCTTGACGTAGTTGTCGTCTAACTCGGCGATCACCCCCGGCGACCAGAGTTCGTCGAGCGCGGCGGCGATCTCGCGGGCGGAGCGGACTTCGTGGCGGGACATCGGCGAGCGCCTACCCGCCCTTCCGC
>NZ_JAKFEF010000079.1:0-1553 GCF_036675785.1 Aromatoleum sp. | reverse complement strand
CTGCTGTACTCGGCCGACACGATCCGGCAGGCCTTCGAGAGCGCGCTGGAAATTGCGTTCGCCGTCGGCAGCGCGGAGACGCAGGCGCCGAGCCTGCGCGCCGGACGCGGCAGCGGTGGCGGTCGCTACGCGCTGTCCGACCTGATCGGCGACAGCGCGCCGATGCGCGCGCTGCGTCACGACATCGGCAACTTCGCGGCCTCGGATCGCACGGTGCTGATCACCGGAGACACCGGAACCGGCAAGGAACTGGTCGCGCAATCGCTGCACGCCGGCAGTCCGCGCCGCAAGGGCGCGTTCGTGGCCGTGAACTGCGGCGCCATCGCCGAGTCGCTGCTCGAATCCGAACTGTTCGGCTACGAGGAAGGCGCCTTCACCGGCTCGCGCCGCGGCGGTCGCACCGGCCTGATGGAAACCGCGCATGGCGGCACCTTGTTCCTCGACGAGATCGGCGAGATGCCGCTCGCGCTGCAGACGCGCTTGCTGCGTGCGCTCGAGGAACGCGAAGTCCTACGCGTCGGCGCTTCGCGTGCGGTGCCCATCGACATCCGCGTCATCGCCGCCACGCACGGCGATCTCGACGCGATGGCCGCGGCCGGCCGTTTTCGCCGCGATCTCTACTACCGGCTCAACGTGCTGCGCCTGCAGGTGCCGGCGCTGGCCGATCGCGGCGCCGACATCGTGCAGCTCGCGCGGCATTTTCTCGAAGCCTCGCTCGGCAAGGTCACGCCGGAATGGACCGAAGCGGCGCTCGATGTGCTGCGGGCGCACGCCTGGCCCGGCAACGTGCGCGAGCTGCGCAATCTGGTGGATCGCGTCGCGGTCTTCTGCGAAGGCAGTACGGCTCCGATCGATGTGGCGCTGCTGCGGCGCTGTGCGGCCGAGCTGTTCGATCGTCCGCGGACTTCCGGAAGCGCGACGCAGACAGCTCCGACAGACGCGGAACCGAAGACCCCGGCCGCTCGACGTCGCAGCGGCGGTACGCGCCCGGATCTGCGCCGCGTGATGGAACGCGCCGGCGGCGATCGTCAGGTTGCCGCGCGCATCCTCGGTGTGTCGCGCACGACGCTGTGGCGCTGGCTGCGCGACGCGGAAATGTAGGGACCATCCGGGCAGGGCGGATCAGGCGAAGCCGTCATCCGCCGATCGAACGGCGGACGAGACTGGCGGGTTACGCCGCGAAAAAACTCGCGGCCAACCCGCCCTGCACGCTAGGGCGCACCCTCGCGTTCCGCGGGTGTTTTCGCCCCGACCTGCGCAGTAAGCTCCCAGGTCCCGGCATCACGCACACAGGAGAACGATCATGCCGCTGCATCCCCAGGTTGAAGGCTTGCTCACGCAGATGGGCTCGTCCGGTCTCAAGAAGATCCAGGACATGACGCCCGAAGAATCACGCCCGACGTTCAGCGCCGTGTTCGCTGCTGCCACTGCGGACGGCGCGGGTCCGGCGGTGAACATGCTCAATCCCGGTGCGGAGTACTTGAATCCACGGATCAGCTCGCGGGAGCCGGCCAGGAACCCGCCCAGGGCGTCGACGTCGACGAAGCCGATGA
>NZ_JAKFEF010000031.1:0-1578 GCF_036675785.1 Aromatoleum sp. | reverse complement strand
GGCCCAGCCCTTGCTCACATCCGGATCATTGATCACCACCACCATCGAGAACCGCGGATTGCTCGCCGGCACCAGTCCGGCGAAGAAGCCCACGTAACGCCGCGAATAGCCGCCGCCGCTGGCGATGCGCGCGGTGCCGGTCTTGCCGGCGACGCGGTAGCCGAGGATGTGGGCCTGGGTTGCGGTGCCGCCGGGCAGCGTGACCGTTTCCATCATCCGCACGACTTCGCGGGCGACATCGGCATCCATGACCTGCTTCGAAACGGTGCGCTCGCCCTTGACGAAGGTCGGCGTGATCGCGCGCCCGCCGTTGCCGAGCGTGGCGTAGGCGTGCGCGATCTGGAGCGGCGTCGCCGACAGGCCGTAACCATAGGACATGGTCTGCTTGCTGGTGCCGCTCCAGCGCGACGGCTCCGGGAACAAGCCGGCGGCTTCGCCCGGGAAGCCGCTTTGCGTGCTGTCGCCGTAACCGAGCTTCTTCAGGTAGTCGTAGAACGCCTGGTTCGACAGCAGCGCCGCGAGCTTGGAAGCGCCGACGTTCGAGCTCTTGGTGATGATCCCGGTGACGTCTAGCACGCCGTAGTTGTGGGTGTCGGTGGTGCGGTAGCGGCCGTTCGGGATCCAGCCGGGGGACGTGTCGAAGCGCGTGTTCGGCGTCACCAGCCCGGCTTCGAGTACCGCCGCGACGGTGATCGGCTTCATCGTCGAGCCCGGTTCGATCAGGTCGGTGACGGCACGGTTGCGGCGCGCGTCGCGATTGCGGCCGTCGACCGCGTTCGGGTTGTACGACGGCAGGTTCGCCATCGCCAGCACTTCGCCGGTGGCGACGTCGAGCACCACCGCCGAGCCGCTACTCGCGCCGTTCTCGAGCAAGGCGCGCTTGAGTTCGCGATAGGCGAGGAACTGGATGCGGCGATCGATCGACAACGTCAGGTCGTGGCCGGGTTCGGCCGCGCGCACGAGGTCGACGTTCTCGACGATGCGGCCGCGACGATCGCGGATCACGCGCTTGACGCCGGCCTTGCCGCGCAACCAGTCGTCGAACGCGAGTTCCAGGCCTTCCTGGCCACGATCGTCGATGTTGGTGAAGCCGAGCACGTGCGCGACCGCTTCGCCCTGCGGGTAGAAGCGGCGGAATTCGCGCTGGGAGAACACGCCGGGAATGTCGCGGGCGACGATCGCCTTCGCCGCGTCCGGGTTGATGCGGCGCTTGAGGTAGACGAATTCCTTGTCGGCCCGCTGCGAGAGCTTCCGCAGCAGGTGTTCGTGCGGGACGCCGAGCGCTTTCGCCAGTTCCGGCAAGCGCTGCGGGTGCTTGAGCAGTTCCTGCGGGTTGCCCCAGATCGTTTCCACCGGCGAAGACACTGCCAGTGGCTCGCCGTTGCGGTCGGTGATCATGCCGCGCGAGGTCGCGATGGGGATCTCGCGCAGGAAGCGCGCATCGCCCTGGCGCTGGTAGAAATCGTTGTCGACCACCTGCAGGTCGACAGCGCGCGCGAGCAACGCCAGCGAACACACGCCGAGGGTGCCGGCGACCAGCGCCAAGCGGCCACGCAGGTTGAATTGCGCGCGGTTGCG
>NZ_JAKFEF010000086.1:0-1591 GCF_036675785.1 Aromatoleum sp. | reverse complement strand
CCTTTTCGTCGTCGGCGTCCTTCTTCAGCCGCTCCTTCTCCTCGGTCTGGATGGCGCGGGTACGGTCGTCGATGTCGATGCCGTGACGGTTGAACACGCGCACTTCCACGACTGTGCCTGCGACGCCCGGGGGCAGCCGCAGCGAGGTGTCGCGAACGTCCGAAGCCTTCTCGCCGAAAATGGCGCGGAGGAGCTTCTCTTCCGGAGTCATCGGGCTTTCGCCCTTCGGCGTGATCTTGCCGCACAGGATGTCGCCCGGCTCGACCTCGGCACCGATGTAGACGATGCCCGCCTCGTCGAGGTTGCGAAGCGCTTCCTCGCCGACGTTGGGGATGTCGCGCGTGATGTCTTCGGGGCCCAGCTTGGTGTCGCGGGCCATGACCTCGAACTCCTCGATGTGGATCGAGGTGAAGACGTCGTCCTTCACGATGCGTTCGGAAATGAGGATCGAATCCTCATAATTGTAGCCGTTCCACGGCATGAACGCGACGAGCACGTTGCGGCCGAGGGCAAGCTCGCCGAACTGGGTCGACGGACCGTCTGCGATGATCTCGCCGGCGTCGACCGTGTCACCGACCTTCACCAGCGGGCGCTGGTTGATGCAGGTGTTCTGGTTCGAGCGCTGGAACTTCATCAGCGTGTAGATGTCGACGCCCGATTCACCGGCGCGAAGATCGCCGGTGGCGCGAACGACGATGCGGGTTGCGTCGACCTGGTCGACGATGCCCGAACGGCGGGCCGCGATGGCCGCGCCGCTATCGCGCGCAACCGTCTCTTCCATGCCGGTTCCGACCAACGGAGCATCGGCCTGGAGAAGCGGCACCGCCTGGCGCTGCATGTTCGAGCCCATCAGCGCGCGGTTGGCGTCGTCATTCTCAAGGAAGGGAATGAGCGAGGCGGCAACCGACACCAGCTGCTTGGGTGAAACGTCCATCAGCGTGATGGAGTCGCGCGTCGCCATGAGGAAGTCCCCGGCGCGGCGGCTGGAGACGATTTCTTCGACGAAGTGGCGCTTGCTGTCGATCTCGGCATTGGCCTGCGCGATCGTGTGCTTGGCCTCTTCCATGGCCGACAGATAGACGACGTCGTCAGTCACCTTGTTGTCGACGACCTTGCGGTACGGCGTCTCGATGAAGCCGTACTTGTTCACGCGGCTGAAGCTGGCGAGCGAGTTGATCAGGCCGATGTTCGGGCCTTCCGGGGTCTCGATCGGACAGATGCGGCCATAGTGCGTCGGGTGGACGTCGCGGACTTCGAAGCCCGCGCGCTCGCGGGTAAGCCCGCCCGGCCCTAGGGCCGAAACGCGGCGCTTGTGCGTGACTTCGCTCAAGGGATTGGTCTGGTCCATGAACTGCGACAGCTGCGACGAGCCGAAGAATTCGCGGACCGCGGCCACCGCCGGCTTGGCGTTGATGAGGTCGTTCGGCATGACCGTCGAGACGTCGACCGAGCTCATGCGCTCCTTCACCGCGCGCTCCATGCGGAGCAGGCCGACGCGATACTGGTTCTCCAGCAGCTCGCCGACCGAGCGGACGCGGCGGTTGGCGAGGTTGTCGATGTCGTCGATCTCGCCCTTGCCGTCCTTCAGGTT